>JBGSQJ010000236.1:0-10357 GCA_041738165.1 Bdellovibrionales bacterium | reverse complement strand
AAGTTTTCATTGATGATACGAACGCGTTCAATGTCGACTTCTATGGCATCCATAAAGAGCGCGTTGATCACGACGCCCAAAACTCTTCCGAGCGTGGGTTTGATGATCGTTGACGGATCAAGTTTCATTTCACGTTGGCGTCTGACCCCAATAACGATAATTTTTTTAGCGCCAATTTTTCGAGCCGGACTCAAAGGCGATGTGTTGCGAAGGCAGCCGTCACCGTAAAATCGATCGTTAATTTTCCATGGCGGAAAAAAAATGGGAATCGCCGCAGACGCCATAACGTGGTCAACTCCAATATTTTCGCGAAGGCCCACGCGTTGAACTCTTGTCCAAGGTTCGACGTCGGGGGCCCCCATTAAAAAAGTGACTCCAATCGAGGTGGAATAATCGGTGGCCGTGATCGAAAGCGAATGAAGGGCGTCACTTTGAATCTGTTGGTGAATTCGGCTAAATTGAATGTGCTCACTTAAAAGCTCTTGTAGGGGGTCAATGTTGAGTAGCCCCAAAGTTGCGGGGCGAAGGCGATCGCTAAAACCCCCAAGAGTCACTCCGCGAAAGAGTCTCAAAGCCGTGCGGCTCACGGTCACCGTGTCGGTGCGAAACACGTCAGGGGTTGTGAGTTGCCTCCACATCCCGGTCAGTTTTTGAGTGGCACGATCCAGATTGTCGGCTTCAGATGCGAGGTAAGCCGCATTGATGGCTCCGGCGCTGACGCCGACAATATTTCGAAACGGGAAATAGTGGCCATGATCTCGGCAGATTTCAAACAGAGCGCGAATCGCACCAGCTTGATAGGCCCCTCGGGCTCCACCACCAGAAAGCACCAAGGCAAAATCGTTCTTTTGGTCCATGCTCTACATTCTAGAAATCTTTTATCTGGTCAACAAGCTCTGGATGATCAATAAATGGATTCCGGTCAAATTGGTTTTCAAATATCTGCAGTTGCCTCTCTGATTCAAATGAGTCAGGGGGATCTTGGTGATGCCAAGCCCTTAGGCTGGCCTCTTGTTCCTCCTGGATTGGCGTTTTGTAGCGAACTGAGAAATAGAAAATCGCTCTGGCCGAATTGCCTTTTTGCTCGTCTGGAACCTCAAAGCGTATTTGACTATCCCCTCGCGAGCTGTAACCACGTTTTGAAGCTTCGCACGGAGATTTTACTTCTGTCACAATGTCGCCAAACTCATAGTTGCTGCGCGAGGAATTGGCTCTCGATAGTACGGGAAATAAAATGTGAAGATCTGACTTTTGTAAGTCCTTTGGAAATCGTGATGTGAATTTGCTCTGCGGCCAAGTGTGTTCGGCGTTGATGACTTTGGGGTCGGGGATCTGGCCTGGGCCCGGTGGTTGATTGCGCGCGAGTTTGTCATCAACGAGCACTCGGCAATAGACGTCGCGAACCGCGTATTCAGATCCCATGGTTTCTAGGTGTAAAAGCCCAAACAAAAGCTGTCTGGCCCGTGTGTAGCCCAAGCTGATGTGGCGGTAGCATTCAGAAGAACTTGAACAGCTTTCGCTCAGTTGATCGTGGCCTGTCGTTTGCCTATGTGCGGAGCTCAGAATTTCAAACAAGGCGTCTTTAAGCGCGCCATCCGAAAGACCCGCATCGACCGCCGAATAGAAGTCTTCTGGATAGTAGTTGTACCTTGGATCAATTGAGAGGGCATAGCCGAAAGACGAGTAGAGAAGAAATAAGAGCACGGTTAGCTTGGAACCCAGCACGACTCACCATCCTTGTTTGTCGTTTATGGCTGAAAGCCTAGACACAATTATGGTGTGGGGGGACTCAAACTTCGAGAGCTAACCGTAACTCAACAGAAATTATGACGTAGGTCTAGTTACAGCTAAACCCTGCATTTTCTAGATTGGATTTCACTTTTCCAATCGTGGCTTCGCAATGGCTCATTCCATTTTGACTAGTGGCAATCACGTTTTCTTGTTCAAACTTTGTGTACACGACCTCACAGCCAGAGCCTTCGCTTCGAATCGCGAGTGTTCGGTTGTCTTTACCTTTCGCGCAAGTGACTTGACCTTGAACGGCAGCTTTTACGCCCGCTTTGGCTTTGTCCATGACTTTCGCGCCCTCTTTTTTAACGGCCTCAGCCGTTTGTGCGGCCGAATTAGTTTCTTCGGTCTTTTTATCCTTTGAAGCGCAGCCGACTAAACCAACGATCGCCGCCATTGTGAGAGTGCTCAATAATAATTTCATCTCTTCCTCCTCTAGTTGTATGCTTTGTTAAAATCCTTTTGAGTCTATGGAGTTAGTCAAGTGGTTGTCAAAATATCAGTAATGCCGCGCGCTATTGACTTCAAAATGCCGACTAGAGAAGACGGGTGCTCATGAAGATTCTGCTCATTCGCTTTTCAAGTTTTGGCGATGTTTTGCAAACATTAAGTGTGCTCGGTCGCTTGCATGCAGACACTCCCGAAGCAGAAATTCATTGGGTCACGCGTGAAGAATTTGCGCCGCTGATCGCTCGTCATCCTGGACTTCATAGAGTCTGGACATTGCCGCGAAAAAGTTCGCTGAAAGATCTTTGGAGTCTTGCTGGCGAGTTAGAAAAACAAAGGTTCACCCATATCTATGACGCTCACAACAACTTGAGATCTCGCGTTTTGATGTGGCGTCTCAACGGAATATTTCGCTGGCGGATTTTTTTTGGCAGGCATCTTTTTTTGCGAAGATCGATCTTTCGTTTAAAGAGATTTTTATTGTTTCAGTTCAGAATCAATTTGTTTCCTCAACCCTTCTCTGGGCAAGGGGCGCTGCTCGAGCCGCTTAAGAAATGGGGACTCTCTGTTGAGGCTCCGGCTCCGCCGCAACTCTTTTTACCTATCGGCCACCGTTTGGATTCGGAACCGAGTTTTACAGCCGATCGACATACCATCGCACTTGCAGCATCCGCGGCTTATGCACTCAAGCGTTGGCCACTTGAGCATTGGGCCGAGCTCATCAGACTATTGCCTCACCGCCGTTTTGTTTTGCTCGGCGGGCCCGAAGATGAATTTTTACGAGAGCTAGAGCGCGTTGACCCATCGAGAGTCATAAACTTAGCGGGAAAGTTAAGTCTCTTAGAAAGTGCGCAAACTGTGGCTGAGTGCCAAGGTTTGATTACGAACGACACGGGGCTCATGCATGTGGCCGAGCAGCTTGGTAAACCTTGTATTGCATTGATGGGACCTGCGCCATTTGGGTTTCCGAGTCGCGGCTCGACTCGGATCATGCAGGTAGACCTAAAATGCCGGCCCTGCAGCAAGCATGGGCAAGGTCCATGTGTGAATCCTGAGTTTCAAAAATGCCTAAGAGAGATTTCGCCTTCTCTAGTGAAGGATCAGGTGTCTGAGGTGTTCGGTGTTCAATAGATTCGCACGCTTCATCAACAATCATGATTTGAAGTACCATTTTATCGTTTGTTTAGTCGCAGGATTTTGTGTGCGCGCGCTTTCGGCCTACTTTGTGTATGGTCCTCAGGCGCTAGACGATTACAAGCACGGGGTGTGGCCGGCATATCAATTTTTTGCAGGACTGCCTTCAAGCCTGCCTGACTATCGAAGTTTTTTACTTGTTTGGACATTGAGTGGTTTTGTAAGCCTTGCTGATCTTTTCGGGTTGACCTCGGCCATTGCGCAAGTGCGAGCCATGTACTTTGGGTTGGGGTTGGTCAGTTTGACGGGGATATGGGGAACCTATTTGTATTTTAGGTTCAATGGGCGTGCCTTTGCCGGAAAGCTTGCGCTCTACATGGTGGCGCTCTTACCGCTCATGCCGTTTATTTCAACTCGCGCTTTCGGTGAAGCGGTTGCTTTAAGTCTCGTGTTGATGGGGATGGGTTGGCTAGAGCGTTGCAGGTCCATGCGAAATGCGACTTGGGCGACCTGGATGTTGGGCTTTGCATTTTTGGGGCTCGCCACTTTGTTTCGGTTTCACTGTGGTCTTATTTATTTAGTTGTGGGCTTGGCTTTAGCCATTGAGCTGCGAAAACAGAGTCGTCTGACACCTTTTGTTCTGGGTTTTTTAGCGGCGAGTCTGCTGAGTCTTGTGGGGCAATGGGGCGTCGATGTAGGGGCCGGACGATCGCCGTTTGCGACCTTAATCACATATATGAATGAAAACTCAGGCGGTGCGGCCAAGTACGGAGTGAATCCGTGGTACAACCCACTGCTTTTCGTTTTGGCTGTGGCGCTAGTTCCGTTTTCTTTGACACTTCTGAATGGTTTCAAGAAATCATTTCGCCTCAATGCTCAGGTGCTTTTGCCGTTTGGAGTTTTTCTATTGGCGCATTGTATGGTGCCGCATAAAGAAGAGCGCTTTATTTATCCCATTGTGGGATTGATCTATTGGTTTTTGGCAGATGCTTGGGCTGAGACATTTGAAGAGAAGTGGTCCAAACGCATTTTCTTTCCGTTTTTGTGCTTTTTGATCGTTGTTTTGACACCGGTGATTGTTACGACGAACACACAAGAGGGCGAGATCGAACCGCCTGCCTTTGTGGAGAGTCACTATAAGAATGCAGTGTTTTTGGACTTTGAGTCTTTGTTTGCCATTTCAAAGGTGAAATTTTATTTTTTGCGACCCCCGCATGAATTGATTGAAGCTCAACTTAGTGATTTTGATTTGGCTCATGTGGACGATTTGCTTGATCAAAATCCCGCGCGTGATGCCATTGTTCTGATTTCGTCAAACCCCTTAGCTAAGGACACTTTGATTCAATTGCAAGGCCGTCAATCACAAGCCTCAAAGTGTTTACAAGTGAGAACAGCAGGCTCACTCATTGATCGATTGATTTATAGTCTCAACCCGAAGCACAATAAGAGGCGAAGGCCCACTTGGTATTTGATTTGCGAACGGCAGGGGACAAGTTGAACTGGTTAGTTGAACTCGACTATTCGGCGCTCCATTTCTTAAATGTCAGCTTGCAGTTCGATTGGCTTGACTCATTTTGGCTCTTCATTACACAGGTTCATAAATCCAACTTTTTTGTCTATTTTTTGGCACCGGCAATATTGCTTGCGATGACCTATATATATAGAGCAAGAATCTGGCAGCCGATTTTGGCGCTGGCATTTGCAATATTACTGGCAGATGGGCTTTCCTATAGGGTTCTCAAAAAGAGCGTAGATAGGGCGAGACCATTTGCCAGTGAAGCCACTGGTTCCTGGGTGCGCCAAGTGGGCGTTGCCCACGGAAACAGTTTTCCATCTAATCATGCGGCCAACTGTTTTGCCGGGGCTGTGGTGTTGGCCTACTTCTTTAGGCGCACTAAGTACTTTGTTTACACTTTTGCCTGTCTTGTCGCACTTAGCCGGGTGGCGCTCGGAGTTCATTTTCCGTCAGATGTGCTTGCCGGTGCATTGTTAGGATTTATTGTCGGAAGTGTTGTCGTTTTTTCGGCAAAGTCTTTGCGAGTTGTCCCAGTTTGAAAAGTTGAAAATCAAGCTGTTGAGCCTATCAAATTGGCGATTGCATTTGGATTGACGGTTTTCGAAACTTTCCTCCCATTACCGCGGCGCACAGCAGACGAAAGTCTAGGTATGGCGATTGCACATGCCTAAAGGTGTAGAGGGGGATTCGAAATGACCGCAAAGAACATGAAGTTTATCTTGCTAGGTAGTGTGTTGGTGATGGGCCTAACTGGATGTGGGCAAGGGTATAAGACCAATACGAGCTCGCTGAATCAAAAGAGTTCATCGCCGCAAGGCAGTGAGACTTTGGGTGACACAGGCAAAAGCGATTCAACAGAGGCTATTCAGCAGGCTCAAAAGGCCGCTGTGAGTGCTGAGCAGGCCATGGCCGATGCTCAGGCCGCCGTAAAATCTATCACCGATGAAAATGGAAAGATAAAACTAAGTTTATTTACATCTAAAGATGGAGATAGCACTCAAGCTCAAGGGCTATTGGCTCCAATAGTCAATAAACTCAGAGCCGCATTTGACAAGGTATTCTCAAAAGTTGAGCTCGCCAAAGCACAATTCAATCAGGCTCGTGGTCAGTTGGCAGATGTGCTGGCTCGCCTCGATCAAGCCAATCCAAACCATTCAGCTCAGATTCAAGAGCTCATGGCTCAGATTGCTAGGTTGGATGTACTTGAGGGGCAGTTGAGCGCGCGCATGCACTCGCTGGCTTCAAAGATGGATCTCGTACTTGTGGGAATTCAAACCCTTGTTGCGACTGCCACTTCGGCGATTCCAGGCTTCGGAATGATTGCAGGTCTTCTGATAGATATGTACTTACTAGATGATGTGAAGGCTCTTATTGCCGAAATCAAAATGAGATTGCTTAGCTTCTAAGCTAGACAAAGATCGAGCGGTTCTTTAAGGAATCTGCTAAAACGCCAAGCTTCACTTACGTGACTTGGCGTTTTTCATTTTAATCAAAGGCCTGTTTGGCCAAGAAATTTCTTATAGTAAGAAGTGAGAAGAGTTCGGTCAGATAAAATATTGTGGGTCTAAGTCCATCAAATCAGCTGCCAATCTAAATTCGAGACAGTTGGACTTGCAAATTGTGGGGCGAATCCGCGAAAATTAAGTAACTGGCAACCAAAATAGGGGGCGTGTCTTCAATAGAAGTTTGTCGGGGGCTCTAGTTCTGAATTCTGGATACGAGCCAATCAAGGTGGTCAATTGGCGTAAAGCCATGGTGCTTTGGTTTCAAGATAAAGTCGAAGTTTTGGAGTTTCACAAGGTCACGGTTTCATCACCGAGCCAGACATACTCCCTTCCAGCAGTTATGCGCCTTAAACAGTACATTAGACCTTTTCTATCTCTTTCCGTTCGTCTTTCGCGCCAAAATGTATTTCTTCGAGATCAACATATTTGCCAATATTGCTTGGGTCAGTTTCCAGAAAAACGTTTGACCATCGATCATGTCGTTCCGTTAAGCCGGGGAGGGCGCCACGAGTGGACCAATGTGGTCACAGCTTGCCCGCCTTGTAATAATAAAAAAGGCGACAAAACGCCTGCGGGTGCAGGCTTGGTGCTGGCTCGCCCGCCGGTCAAGCCCAAGTGGTTACCGAATAAAGACCTAGAAATTTCAGACGGTGGGCTCCCACTTTCGTGGAAGCCCTATCTGGCTCGAGCCTAGCTAGCAGCCCCTATAAAATTTGTGACTGCCCATCGCCCGCCACCGGTTTCCAAACATTGTTTGGATAATAAAGAACAAGTGGCTGGCCCCCAAGTCCGCGCTTAAGTTCTACGGAGTTAGAGCCTTGATTGACGGTGATGTCTTCAGGAAGATCGATATAACCTTGCTGCTCGGGAAGAGGCGACAAACTCATCCAGTTTCCAAGCTCTGATCCGGCCAAGTAATCATCGGCCTCAACCATGTCGCCGACCTTTCCGAGTGTGGCCAGACGAAAGTGGATAAGCTTGTCTTCACCCAATTGAACTTTCTCAACCGGAACTTGAATTATGGCCACTGTCGAGTGAGGAAAAGGCGCCATAGGGCCAACAAACTCCAGCGCAGGTTTGTAGTTCAAGGTGGCCTCAAGATCTCCGCTCGCTATCGCAGACTCATAGGCCTGGCGAATTTCGCGCGCTTTGTGAGCATTGATGACAGTTGAGAAAAATCCAGAAGGGATGTCTCCGACGCCCTCAAGACTCATTGGCGTGGCCCCAGCGATTTCTTGGTCCGCGTCTAGATCACCGTTGCCATCAATTAAAATCGAGGGTTCACAAAACAACCAGAAATTCAGTGGAGAGTAGATTTTAAACGCGACCTGTAGCACTCGCAATTTCCCTGTGGGAGAGTCGACATCAAGAATCCGGTATCCTGCGGATTCGAGGTCACAGGTTTTTGAGCGCCAGTCTTGCGAGGGGCTCGATGAAGACTTAGCTCCATCGCGGCCCAAAAGATTAAATGGAATGGCCAATCCTGGCTGAGCACCAGAATTGAACAGCTCCAAATTTCCGCTGCCGCCAATTTTGGCTACGACTTCACTGGCTTGCCTTCGCAAAGCGAGCGCCGAAATTTGGTAGACGGCGCTCTCGCCCACTTTGAACTCAATTCGAGCGTTGAGTTCCTCGACTTCGTCCTCGCTTAAATTTTTGCTATCAAGCGTGAAAGTTATGTGCAGAGGTGCGGAGCCGCCAGCTGCGAGTTCAAGCGTTGAAGGCAAAGTCACCTGGAGACCCGGATTTGATTCTGCGCTCAAGCGAAGAGATTGGGCCACTTGAGTCAGATTGGTGACCCAGATTGTTTTTTCAACGACTTGAGTGCGCGCGAGATCCATTCGGCCAAGACTGATGGCCGATGTGTCTGTACCGATAGGGGACTTGAGCGCTTGTTCGAGTTGTACACGTCCCGCGCCTTGAAGAGTCATCGGGATGTTAGGCAATGTTTTACTCGTGCCCATTGACAAGGCTTTGAGTTCACTCACCGAGAGCTTAGGATTGGCCTGTTTGATCAGTGCCATGGCGCCCGCCATGTGTGGCGCGGCCATGCTCGTGCCGTCCATCCTAACCGTTTCGTCGCCTTTGCCCATAGCAGCCGAAATGATCTGTTGCCCAGGAGCTGCGATCTCGGGCTTAAACAAATTGTCTTCGATTCGGGGGCCCTTTGACGAAAAAGCCGTGATCGTGTCGATCACGTCAGGTTCTTGGATGAGTTCATCTGTTTTGAATTGAATTTCAACATTCCCAAGGGTCATCTCTTGTTTGAGTTTTTGCCCCAGCGCCTGACTCACCATAATGGCTGGGATTTCAACTCGCTTGTCACCGCCCATCGCAAGAGGCTTGCCGGGCTGATTGTTGTAAACGACGGCACCGATCGCGCCTGCAGCTTTGGCGGCTTCTAATTTCTGCACAAATGAAATCACGCCTCGCTCAATAAGGGCGACTTGGCCATTGAGTTGCTTTTTGATTTCGTCACTGAGCTCTTCATTGGCCAAACCAATATAAACAAGTTTGCCTGAGGTTGGCCCGATTTCAGAAATAGGAGTCTAGATTTGACCCTCGCTGGCCTTAGCCAGCCAATTTGAATTGTTGGGACTAACAAAACGAACGGCTGGAAATCTCCAGTTGTGCGGAGAACCGTCGACACTCGCCGCAACCGAAAGTGCATCGTCACTTGTACCGGGTGCACCTACGACGTAGTCAATAGGACCAGAGTTGCCGGCCGACGCGACAACCACGGTTCCGCCTCGAGAAAGGTTGCGCGCAGCTTCGCTATAAAGAATGTTGGGTTGACCAAACCCTCCACCAAGCGAAAGGTTAATGACGTCGAGTCGATCTGAAAGGTCCAAATCTCCATTGGGATCGGCTGAATATTCAAATCCTGCGATCACGACCGCATCGGAAGTGGAGCCATTTTTGCCAAAGACTTTGATGGCATAAAGGTCGGCATCTTTTGCGACGCCCGAGAAGCTATGAATTCCGTCACCGATGCCGGCAATGGTTCCCGCCACGTGAGAGCCGTGACCAGCCTCATCAATCGGGTTGCCGTCGGGTTTTGGTAGGCGCATTTCGAAACTCAGTGAAGCGGCGTCAAATTCGGTCCCGACTAAATCTAAGCCACCAACCACTTTCAAATTCAGAAACAAATTGGAGTTCAACTTAGGATCAACGCTTGAGAACTCATCAGCAGATCCACTGCCGCCGAGCATTTTGTGGGTGAAGTCGATGCCGGTGTCTAAAACTCCGACTTTCATTCCTTTACCCGAAAATCCTAACTCGTAGGCTTTTTCGGCGCCTATAAAATTCACTGAATTCACAGCATCCAGTTGTAGTGGGGCCAGCGCGGCCTCTTGATTTAATATCTCGGCCCGCGCAAGAGGACTTGAGCGTGCGATTTTCTGAACGTCAGTCATGTTTTGGAGCTGTTCAGCGACGGCTGCGGTTGTGAAAAGCGCGACTCCATTGAGAGTGAGACGATAAGTGTACACCAACCGGGCGTCTACCTTTGAGTCTTTCAATTTTTCTAGAAACCGAGCTTGTTCGGCTTCGACCTCTGCTTTTGCAGAATCGGGGACGATCCACTTTCCACCCTCATTCTTCGCACTTTTTAAAAGCGCTGGGCGATTAAGAGTGACCACGTAAAGATCGGCGGTCTCTTGAATGGGCCTGTTGCTAATTAGGTCGGCGTCTGTTTTGAGCCCTTTGTTGTCTGCCACGTTGGTGCAGGCCGAAATGGCAAAAACTGTGGCCAAGATAGTCAATGTTGCAAATCGCATTTGTGATTGGTTATTCATGTTCCCCCCTAGATCCCCGCTGGTGAAGGTAGGTGGGCCGAACTTCAATGTAAATTGGTTTGTAAGAATTCAAAAACTAGGTAAAAACTTCAGGACTCAGTGCATCAAGTGCTTATATTCACTCAACTGGGCCCTAATGCAAAGGATAAGATTTTCTTTTCAAGGAGGCG
>JBGSQJ010000224.1:0-15544 GCA_041738165.1 Bdellovibrionales bacterium | reverse complement strand
GCAATTGTTGTGGTAGATATTAACAAAGATGGCAAAAAAGACCTGATTTTGGCGGGCAATTTGGACAAAACCCGTGTACGAATGGGTAAAATTGACGCCAATAAAGGCCAAGTATTTTTGAACCAAGGCCAGCGAAAATTTCAATATTTACCCCCAAATAAATCAGGAATAAGTGTAGAAGGGGTTGTAAAATCAGTGACAACAGCAGGGAAATATATCCTCTTTGGGCTTAATAATCAGCCAATAGCCATCTATCAATTTCAGTAATTTGTTTCTTATGTTTTTCAACGAAAAAATCGTACCTTTACGGATTAAAAAATAGTAATTTTTTTAGACACAAATACCTTCTTTCGTTATTAAATCAGAATTATGACAAGCGAAACAACTGAAGTCCTTGAGGCAATTGACAGGAGTAACTATTCAGCAGAAAACATCCAGGTCCTTGAAGGACTTGAAGCCGTTCGTAAACGTCCCGCCATGTACATTGGAGACATTGGTGTTAAAGGACTTCACCACCTGATTTGGGAAGTAGTAGATAACTCCATAGATGAAGCCTTGGCAGGGTATTGCGACACTATATCTGTCGTTATTAATACAGACAATTCCGTTACAGTAAAAGATAATGGCCGTGGTATTCCCACAGGCATCCATTCTAAAGAGAAAAGATCAGCCCTTGAAGTAGTAATGACCGTGCTACATGCTGGAGGAAAGTTTGACAAGGATACCTACAAAGTATCGGGTGGTTTGCACGGTGTTGGTGCATCTGTCGTCAACGCTTTGTCGGCACGCTGTTCAGTGACCGTTCGAGTTGATGGCCAGGTGTGGAAGCAAGTCTACGAAAAAGGAATCCCTGTAACCAAGCTTGAAAAAGTTGGTGAAACAGACCGAACTGGGACTTCGACTACGTTCAAGCCGGACCGAGAAATTTTTAAAGACGAAACTGTAAAGTTTGATTTCAATATTCTTTCAAACCGATTTCGAGAGCTTGCATTTTTAAATGCCGGATTACGCTTTCTATTGAGCGATGAACGCACAGGTCAAAAGTCAGAATTTCAATATTCAAATGGGTTGATGGAGTTCGTGTCGCATATGAATGCGACTAAAAAACCCACTCACCCTGAGGTGATTTACTTCAAAGGAGCTAAAGACGAAGTCGAGGTCGAAGTGGCTTTGCAGTGGAACGATTCGTACACAGAATCGATTTACACCTATTGCAATAACATCAACACCATCGAAGGTGGAACCCATCTCATTGGTTTTCGTACGTCACTCACTCGTTCCGTCAATGCCTATGCTTCAAATAAAAATCTCTTAAAAGATTTGGGGAACAATCTCGAAGGCGAAGATATTCGTGAGGGGCTCGCGGCTGTAATTAGCGTTAAAGTGCATGAGCCACAATTCGAAGGTCAAACGAAGACCAAATTGGGAAACAACGAAGTCAAAGGCATTGTTGAAGCTCTCGTCAATGACAAGCTGGCCGATTGGTTTGATCGCAATCCGTCACACGCCAAAACGATCGTTGGCAAGTGTGTTGAAGCCGCGCGGGCGAGACTTGCCGCTCGCAAAGCCAAAGACCTGGCCCGGCGAAAGACGGCCTTAGATGGCGGCTCGCTACCTGGAAAGATGGCCGATTGTCAGGAGCGAGACCCCGCAAAGTGCGAACTCTATCTGGTTGAGGGAGATTCGGCGGGTGGTTCTGCGAAGCAGGCGCGTGATCGCCGAACTCAAGCCGTCTTGCCACTTCGTGGAAAAATTCTAAACGTTGAAAAGGCCCGATTTGATAAAATGTTGGGTAATGAAGAAATCAAGATGATGATTTCGGCGCTCGGCACGGGTATAGGCCGAGACAACGTCAACGTCGAAAAAATTCGCTACCATAAAATCATTATCATGACGGATGCGGACGTTGATGGATCGCACATTCGAACTCTTTTGCTTACGTTTTTTTACAGGCAGCTGCCCGAAGTTGTCGAAAATGGCTACGTGTACATCTCGCAGCCGCCACTTTACCGGGTGAAGCGCGGAAACAGCGAAAAATATCTCAAAGATGAACGTATGCTCACGCAGCATTTGCTTGAACAGAGTTTTGCGAAAGTGAACATTCATGGGCTGAAAGCTGGAACAACTGAGCCCGAACTCAAAAAGTTTGTTTTGAATATTCAAAAATACGATGGACTTCTCAAAGCTTTGGCGAATCGCCATGACCGAAACGCGCTTGAACATTTTTTGAGTCAGCCCAAAGAACTAAACGAGCTTCTCAAGTCAAAATCCGAACTTGAAAAAGTGATTGCGGGCCTCAAGCATTGGGCTGAAGAGCATCCTCTATCTGGGATCACTCAGGTGACTGGCGAGATCGTACCCAACGAAGAATTTGGAGACTTTGCCCTGCACTTGACCACGACCAAGTTTGGTTACATGCAAACCTCAGTCTTTGACCAAAAGTTTGGGAGTTCCACCGAATGGGACGAGCTGCGCGAACTTTGGAAGAGTTTCGTATCGGTGGTTCCTTTGCCTGTGCAGGTCAACGAGATCGGTGGAGAAACCGTCGAATTTTCTGATTACGTCGAATTTTATTCTTACGTCGTTGAAGCTGGCAAAAAGGGAATTTATGTTCAGCGCTACAAGGGTCTCGGAGAAATGAACCCCGAGCAATTGTGGGAAACCACTTTGAACCCTGAAAATCGAAACCTACTACGAGTCACGATTGATGACGCCATGGCGGCGGATGAAACGTTTAGTATTTTAATGGGCGAACAGGTTGAGCCGCGGCGCAAGTTCATTCATGACAACGCGCTACTGGCAAAAGAACTCGATATTTAAACGAGAAGGTAAATGGAAGAAATTTCTAGAGTATCGAACGTCGACATCAATAAAGAAATGCGTGAGGCTTACCTCCAGTATTCCATGAGCGTCATTGTGGGACGTGCGCTACCAGACGTTCGCGACGGTTTGAAGCCGGTTCATCGCCGAATTCTTTACGCCATGAATGACCTAGGGAACACCCACAACAAGCCCTATAAGAAATCGGCTCGTATCGTGGGGGATGTCATAGGTAAATACCATCCCCATGGAGACGTAGCTGTATACGACACCATGGTACGATTGGCGCAGGAGTTTTCGCTTCGTTATCCGCTAGTTGACGGGCAAGGAAACTTTGGATCGATCGATGGCGACTCTCCCGCGGCCGCCAGGTACACCGAAGTTCGTATGACCAAGTTGGCTGAGGAGCTCCTGGTCGATATCGACAAAGAGACTGTGCCCTTTGGTTGGAACTACGACGACTCCCTATTGATTCCACACGTTCTTCCCGCGAAATTTCCGAATCTTTTAGTTAATGGAAGTTCGGGAATTGCGGTGGGCATGGCGACGAACATTCCCCCGCACAATCTGACCGAAGTTGTTAACGGATGTATCGCTTTGATCAAAGATCCCAATCTATCCATCGATAGCATCCTTAAAATTATTACCGGCCCTGACTTTCCAACTTATGGAGTCATTGCGGGCTCTGCTGGGATCATTTCAGCTTATCGCACAGGCCGCGGTGTGATCACCCTCAAGGCTGTAGCCGAGATTGTGCCGAAAAAGGATCGTGAAGAGATTATCGTCACAGAAATCCCCTATCAGGTGAACAAGGCCAAGCTCATTGAGAGTATTGCGGATTTAGTGAAAGACAAAAAAGTCGAAGGAATTTCAGATATTCGAGATGAATCGTCGCGCGAAGGTATGCGCATAGTGATTCAACTTAAGCGAAATGAAAATGCGCAAGTGGTGCTCAACCGCCTGTACAAATTCACCCAGCTTCAGGTGAGTTACGGCATGATCATGCTGGCCTTAGACGCCCGCAACCAACCTCGAGTATTCAATATCAAAGAAATTCTTGAAGCCTTTGTTGCGCATCGAAAAGACGTCGTCACGAAGCGCTGTATTTTTGATCTCAAAAAAGCCGAAGCCAGGGCCCATATACTCAACGGACTCAAGACTGCACTTGACCACATTGATGCCGTGATTGCGACCATTCGAGCTTCAAAAGAGGCTGAGATCGCAAGAAATGCCTTGATTGCGCAGTTTTCATTTAGCGAAAAGCAAGCCCAAGCTATTTTAGAAATGCGCTTACAGAGATTAACGGGGCTAGAGCGACAAAAGATTCTCGATGAACTCGACGAAGTAAACAAGACGATCGCGTGGTTGAAAAATGTTCTATCAAATGTGAATGAGGTTTACAAAATCGTTGTCGAAGAACTTGAAGAGATCAAAAGTCTGTACGGCGATGAACGGCGAACCAAAATTGAACGTTCTTCTGAAGATTTGCAGCTTGAAGACCTTATTGCCAAAGAAGAGATGATCATCTCGATGACTTTCTCAGGCTACATTAAAAGAATTCCAGTAGATGAATACCGTTTGCAAAAACGTGGCGGCAAAGGACTCAAAGGGGCCGAACAGCGCGAAGAAGATTATGTCTGGCGGCTGTTTTCGGCGAACACCCATACCATGGTGTTGTCGTTTACTGATCGTGGAAAGCTCTATTGGACTAAAGTGCACGAGATACCTCAGGGCTCTAGAACAAGCCGAGGAAAGGCGATTAACAATGTGATTCAGCTTGCGAGCGGAGAAGGCGTACGCGCCATTATGCCAATCGAAGAATTCACTAAAGATTGCTATGCAGTGATGCTGACTGAAAGTGGAATTATCAAAAAAACAGCGCTTGAGGCGTTCTCGCGTCCAAGACCTAGTGGCCTTATTGCTTTAACAATTGATCTAGACGACAACCTGATAGACACCAAAATTTCAAATGGCAAAGATGACATTTTTATCGTGACCCGAGAGGGGATGTGCATCCGCTTTGATGAAAACGATGTACGAGCAATGGGCCGTGCCGCAAGAGGTGTAAAGGGCGTCAATCTTTCAAAAACAGACAAGGTGATCGGTATGGAGGTCATTGCCAAAGACAGCCGTGAGACCATTTTGATTGTCACGGACAAAGGTTATGGCAAGCGCACTGTCATGGAAGAATATCGAATGCAAAACCGTGGCGGAGTGGGTCTCATCACTCAAAAGACAAACGACAAAGTCGGTATGGTCGTTTCGGCTCGCCTAGTATCGGACAAAGATCAGATATTGTTGACGACGAACAGTGGTCAGATGATTCGAATGCGCTGTTCAGATATTTCTGTAATTTCAAGAAACACACAAGGTGTTCGGTTGATGGATCTTAACGACGGCGAACACGTCACCAGTGTGGCCCTACTTGAAGACGAAGATGAGACTGAAACCCAGGCTTAGAGTTCTAGGAGTCTTGGTTTTTTTGAATTTAACAGGCTGCGGCCTAGCTAGCGCTTGGCTGCTGGATGCGCGAATTCAGTCGGCTCGCCTAGCAGGCCGAAATTCGACCTATTTTGAGTTAGTGTCAGAGCGAATCCGAGAGTTTCCAGATGACCCTAAAACCTTGAGTGTTGTGCGCAGCGCAGCTCGAATAGCCCATCTTGAGGCCAAAGACTATCCGAGGGCCATTGACTACAATCGCTTTTTGATTTTGAGATCGCCCGATTCGCTTGAGCGACGAAACTCTCAAATGTACACGGCACAAATCTATTTTGAAAATCTGCAGGATTTCGAACGGGCTACGATTGAGTACGAAAAATTGTTAAAACTTGAACTGACTCCTATCGAACGTTTTCGCTTTCGACTGAACGTGGCCCGTAGCCAGTTTCAGCTGAGTGATCACGCTCAAGCGCTGCAAGAGCTCAATGCGATTTCTCTAACAGGGCTAGACGATGACAGTCGCTTTGAAGTTTTGCGCTTAAAAGGAAATGTCTTGATGGCAAAAAAAGACCTGCATGAAGCCACCGGGCTTTGGGAGTCGCTGCTTAAAGATTTTCCCGAACGAGCAACAAAAGAAAACATAGGTATGAATCTTGTGTTTTGCTATGAAGAATCCAAAAATTTTTTAAAAGCGGTGGATGTTCTCGAAGGCATGAAAACCCAGTATCCAAATCCAGAGTTCCTCAATATGAAAATAGAGCGCTTAAAAGAACGCCACGACAATTTACCTGGAGCTCGAGGGTGGAAACGATAGAAAGTGTGAGTTCGATATGAATAAGGGAATTGTCTTTTTTGGGATCGGTTTTGAGTTGGTCGCCCTTTGTGCGGGCGGCTTTTTTCTTGGCGAATTTATCGACAAAGAAATGGGCTGGAAAGCTACGGCGTCGAGTTACCTCGTGCTCATTTTGTTGGTCGGGTGGTTTGTGCATCTGTTTTACCTGCTCAGACAGTTTGAACGTGATCGCAAATGAGCCTGTTAATTAGAATTCAAGCGGTTATAGGGGTTCTTTCGGCACTTGCGATTGGGGCCCTAGGGACTCCCTATCATGCTGCGTCGTTCGCTGTGGGCGCCGGTTTGATGGCATTTAATGTCGCTTTACTTGGGTGGACTTGGTCTCGGTTGTTCGAAAAAAAATCAATTGCTTGGACCCTCCTGGTCATTGTAATTAAGTACGCGATCTTGATAAGTTCCGTATTCATCTTGAGCCGGACGAATTGGTTTTCGCCGCTTTGGATGGCATTGGGAATTGCGAGTTTTATTCTGGCTCTTGTGATCTATGCGGTTAAAAAGAGCCTTAATCGAAACCATGGTGAGAAAGAAGGATAGTTTGGCCCAGGTTCACTTTAATTGGCTGCAGCTAGTGCCGGGAGTGACTCACGACACGGTACATGTTGCCACGGCTACGGCGGTAGGTGGAGTTCTGGTCGTTGGGGCTTTGGTTGGAAGATTAGCTCTCGGACGCGGAGAAGCCGCGGTCGAACCTGCTTCGAGTTTCTCTATTAAGGGATTTTTTGAGCTAGTTTTAGAGTTCATTGTGGGCCTAGCGGATATGGTGATCGGCGATCAGGGTCGCAGGTTCGTTCCGATGTTTGCGGCCATTTTCCTCTATGTTTGGGTGAATAATCTAGTTGGACTTATTCCTGGGATGAATCCAGCGACGGATAATATCAACACGACACTTGCATTAGGTTTGTTCTCATTCGCTGTGTACAATTTTTACGGTTTCAAAGAGCACGGCATTGCTTATTTAAAGCATTTTTTGGGTCCATTGCTATTGTTGGCGCCGCTGATGCTTGCGATTGAGATCGTGGGTCATTTAGTTCGTCCGTTGACGCTTGGACTTCGGCTTCAAGGCAATATTCTTGCGGACCACACGGTCATTAGTGTGTTTGTCGGCATGTTTGAGAACAACTGGTACATTCCGGTACCTGCGATATTTTATGCCATGGGTGTTTTTGTGGCCTGTATGCAGGCATTTGTATTTACGATGCTTTCGATGATTTATGTGTCGATGGCAATTTCACACGATCATTAATAGTTAGGTAATAGGACTGGCTAGAACACAAAGGGAGAAATGACATGAGGAATACAGCACTAGTAATCGCCGCGATGCTTGTATCAGTACAAGCCTGGGCTCAAGACGCAGTTGCAACGGGCGGCGGAAGCGACAAAGGTCTATACGCCATAGGACTAAGTTTACTGTTGGGTCTCGCCGCATTTGGAGCGACTACAGGCCAAGGTCGAGTTGGAGCAGCAGCAATGGAGGGTTTGGCGCGAAATCCACAGGCTCGTGACGCGATGTTCGTACCGATGATTGTGGTTTTGGCACTTATTGAGTCTCTATTCATTTTGACTTGGCTGATCGCAAGCGGAATGTCAGGAAAAATCTAGTCTAGGCTAGATTCATTTCGCACAGCTAACTCCCGATAAGATCTTCAGAATTGTGTGTCCCACAACTTGGAGATTTAGCTAGGGATGAGCGACGAAAACGTACCAATGAAGATGGGTGATCTGGTTGGAGCAACCGGATCCCAAGATATCAACCTCGATGAAATCGAGGTTGATATTCTGATCATTGGTAAAAACAAAAACTCTCTAGAACAATCAGCTAGCTTTCTCACGCGTCGTGGATGGCCCACAACTGTTATTACCAATCTTTCAAATTCAATTGAGTACATTGCGAAACATAAGCCCGACTTCATTCTGATCAGCTACAGCCATCCCAGTCCAACCGTAAATCGACTGCCAGATTTGATTGTTCAAACATTTAACCTCGAATGCGTTGGCTTCACCGAGGGAATGGACGCATCAAGTGCGGCCAAGCTGAACAATGCCAAAGTAAAGTACAAAATCCCAGGTCAACCCAGCGGACCCAATCTGCAACGCTCGCTTCGAAAAATATTAGCAGAAAAGTTCAACATCGGCGGCTCTGACGAAAAAAGTGGACCCTCCAATCGAAGCATGAACGCGGGTGACGATGGTGGTGGAATCGTAAAGATTCGGGGTTCAAACAACGGTGAATCGGACGACGACACGGTTATCCAAAAATCAGGTCTTGGAATGGGCCCAGGCGGGTCCAATCGGTCCGAGTACGGCAGAGGTAAGGGTGAAAACGATTCGTCAGGTGTTTATGAGGGATCGGGCGGTCATTCAGACAATCTAGGAATGCAGATTCAAAAAGGCGCAAGCAATCTCAGTCACTCTGAAACACAGGAAGGCACAAGCGCTTCGAGCTTTTCAGAAACTCAAGAAGGCGGCAGCAATCTCGATCATTCAGAGCTGCAAGCTGGCGATGGGAAAAATGAATCCAACCGCTCTCGAAAAAAATTAAAAGAGCTAACGGGCGCAGCAGATCTTGGTCAACAAGCTTCTGGCAATATGCTCTTTGGCTCGGACCTCGAAACGGCTCCCAAGCAGGGGAAATCCTACTCAGACGGAAAAGAAAACGTCAGCTACGAGGGTTCCGCAAAGAAAAAAGCGTGGTCACAGCAGGGTGGAGATTTAACCGGAGATGCGATTTCACACACGAAAGCAAAATCGGGATACACCTTTGATTCTGGCCCCGCGGGTTCAAGAGGTGGTCCACATGATGACTCAACCAGTGAGCTAGATGAACAGCTCAAACAGTCCCTACTGGCCGAACTTGAACCCGAGGACGCAGAATCTCTACCTGAAACAAACTCAGTTGAGGATTTCAAAAATCAGCCTATTGAAATGCGAGTCGAAGCCGTGATTGAGGCCAAACTGAAAGAGATATGCCAAGTTGAAGAGGGTGAATCTCCTCGTATCATTCAAGAAGTGAATGAAATTCTCGTGCTTCCGTTGAGGTCGTCCGAATTCCCAGGCTATATAATTGTGGCGTGGGATGAACAAAGCAAAAGTGAAAAAGAAAATTTTTTGGGACTGATGCAAGAGGGAATTCAAACATCACTTGGAGAGATTGGGCTCAGTGGTCTTCTCAACCCAGGTTTTTGGATGAAGATACCGATGCTTGATTTTTATCAGTGGGCCAGCGAGCATGCGAAATTTCAAACGACGGTTGCGCACGGACATTCTGAAGTTGGGGTTGCGTTTTTCCCAAGCGACTGTCCGATTTTTCAGCCAGCGCTCGCACCCGAAGCCAAAATGTATAAAATTGACATTGATGAAGTTTCAACCAAAGAGAAAGTCAATTTCAATGCATACCTGTATTTGCCCAAAAACGACAGAAAGCTCCTTTATCTAAAGAATGGGGGACGTCTTTCGGCTAAGCAAAAAGCGCGTTTACTCAAACACAATATGGAGCACTTTTACCTTCAAGAGGCAGATCTTGATAACCTAAGAAAATATCTGGGGATCGCATTCATCAATCAAAAAGCAAGTGGCGGCAAGAAGGCCGCCTAAAGCATTGGATTGACGACAGATAAGAATTCTTCTTGAATACGCGCCAAACCCTTTGCGGAATGGGCTTCGAACCTCAATACAAGCACCGGTTGAGTGTTCGATGCTCGAGACAATCCCCATCCGTCTGAAAAACTCACCCGAACTCCGTCAAGCAGGTTGGTTTTAAAATCTTTTGAAGGACCGGCAAACTTCTCTTTAAGTTTGGCTACTATCAAATGTTTTTTTTCTTCAGTTGTATCAATCCGAATTTCTGGAGTGCAAAAAGAAGGCGGAAGGTCTTCAAGAAGCTGATCGATAGTTTTGCCACTCTTGTAGAGAATCTCAACAATTCTTAGGCCGGCATAAAGAGCATCATCGTAACCATAATTACGATCCGCAAAAAACACGTGACCGCTGAGTTCTCCGCCGAAAGGAGATTTTTCAGACTTCACCTTTTCTTTTATCAATGAGTGTCCGGTTTTCCACATAACCGGCTCTCCGCCATGCCGACGAATCAAATCGTACATTCGATCCGAACACTTAACATCTCCAATGATTTTAGCCCCAGGGTTCTTTTTTAAAATGTCTATGGCCACCAAAGACATAAGCTCATCGCCTAAAACAAAACGGCCCTTTTCATCAAGCAAACCAATTCTGTCGGCATCGCCATCAAAGCCGATTCCCACCCGAGCCCCTGTTGCCAAAACTCGTGCCTTTAAATCTTTAAGGTTGGATTCAACTGTTGGGTCCGGATGGTGGTTTGGAAATCGTCCATCTGGCTCTTCGAAAAGAATATCCGGCCTTAGCCCGGTGGCTTCAAATAGGTCTCTTGCGATAGCGCCAGCGGCCCCGTTGCCGCAATCAAGTACCACAGGAAAATCACCAGGAAGACCTTTGAACTCTTTTTTGTACCTTTCGATATACGGAGAACGAATATCTATGGCCTCACGCGAACCCGAGCCTTTTGAATAATCTTTAGCGTTAATTATTTTTTCGAGCTTCTTTATCTCTTCACCAAAAATCGTGGTTTTGCCGAATGAGATCTTAAAGCCGTTGTATTCAGGAGGATTGTGAGATCCCGTGACCATGATTCCACCGACCACATTCTCAACCGTAAAAGTTGAAAAATAGCTCATAGGCGAAGTGATAAGGCCAAGAAGCAATACGTCTGCGCCGCCATCGGCAAAGCCGTTGGCGAGGGCATTGGTGATTGCCGGGCTTGAAAGACGAGCATCATGGCCAAGGGTGAGCCGTGGACGCTCGATATGACTATGCTCTACAACGTACGTCGTGAATGCCCGACCGAGCTCATAAGCGAAGTCCAAATCGAAATCAGTTTCAAATACGCCTCGAATATCATATTCGCGAAAGATGACAGAATTCATTTTCATTTTTCTTTTCTCCTACAGAGTTGAATGGCCGTAACGAGCGCGTCTTTCATCGATCCATAGTCGGCCTGCTTCTTGCCGTACAGGTCTTTGGCCGTTCCGTGGTCAACGCTAGTGCGAACAAAAGGCAGACCCATTGTAATGTGTACTCCACTTTTAAAACCATGAATCATTTTGAACGGAATTAAACCTTGATCATGATAGGGGCAAACATAAACCGAGTGCGTTTTCCAATTTTTAGCTAAAAATGCAGTGTCTGGTACGAGTGGACCTACAATCCGATGTTTCGAATTTGAAATTTTGCGAAAAACGGCCTGCATCATCAGTTCTTCTTTGCCGATGAGACCACTTTCACCAGCATGCGGATTGATTCCAAGCCAGGCCACCGGCCTTTTTTTTCGTTTCTTATCAAAAATTTCTCTCAGTTCAAATGCGGCTTTACTGGCCCGGCGAATAACTGACTCGTTGATTGAACCCAGTGCTCGTGCGGTTGGCATATGCCCGGTCGCTAAAAGCACAGAAAATTGTTTACCAATGAATCCCATGAAAAGGTCATCGCACTTAGAAATCCGCTTAAGAATTTCAGTGTGGCCAATGTCATTTAAGCCGGCAGCAATTATTGAGGTTTTCGAAAGGGGCCCAGTAACTAAGGCGTCGGCTAAACCATTTTGACAGGCAAATGCCGCCTGCTCGACCCAGCGTGGAGCCAATTCTGTCGATGCTATATCGAGCAGAAGACCAGAACTGAAGGAAGTTTGAAGCGCTTCACCCAGATTCGCGCAAACCTGCGATTTGAACTTAGGAGCATAAAATGGTTTTTCACTTTTTGACCGCAAAACAAGGAACTGCACCTGACCCTGAGGCCCCAATTTTTTTAGCGCTCGGCGAGTGATCTCGAGCCCAATCCCATCGGGATCTCCAGTGGTGAGAATGATTCTAAGAGGCTTAGAGTCCATTTATTTTAATAAAGGCATCGTCGCGGCGCTGATTCAACCAAAGCCTGAACTGTTGCTTGAAGGCATCGGCATAAAGAACATTTCGAATTCGTTCTTTTTCTTCTTCGATCATAGGATTCGAAATCAAAACTCGCTTATTCACTTTGACAAGATGAAAGCCGTCCGCAGTCTTGACAGGTGGAGTGACCTTTCCAACTGTGACCTTGCGAACTGCGGCCTCGAGGGCCTTTGACATCTCATTGGCTTTAAATGTACCCAAAGTTCCCCCTTTTTCAAAATTGGGGTCTTCGCTTTGTTGCTCGGCCAACTGTTCAAAAAGTTCTCCGCTTTGAATTCTTTTGTACACGGCTTGAGCTCGTCCCAGAGCAGCTTTATCGCCCCCTTTTTTTGCGCTGAAAAAAATGTGCGAGAGCGTGTATTCAAAAAGATTTCCTACGCCCTTTCCGCCGCTTTCTTTAAGATAGTGAGACGAAATATCTTCATCAGAAATTCGTATTCTGGAAGTGACTTCTCGCTCAATAAGGGTCTGGCGCTCTAAGCTGGTTTTGATAAAATCCTGATACTCAGAAAGGGGGACTCCCTTTGCCCTGAGCGCTTCAACAAGTTGTTGTCTTGTGATCCCGTTGCCTTTGGCAATCTTGCGAATCTCTTGCTCAACACGCTCAATCGTTACTTCCATATTTTTCTTTTTTACCTCTGAATCCACAAGGCTTTCATCAATCAAATGGTTCAATAAGGCCTGCGGATCTTTGGTCAAGGCATCTGAATTGGTGAGCTTCAAAAGAGCATCATCGACCAAGCCTCCGGTCTTCAAGCGCCGCTTGAATGACTCAACATCAGAAAGAGTGATCGGACGATCATTCACAATGGCTACAATTTTATCTATAGGTGCAGCCCAGTGAGATGAGGGCAGAAACACGACGAACAAAAGGAATTTCATTTCTTATTCTCCTTTAGTTTCAACGATCAGGCCGTCAATCAGCTCTTGGTCTTTGAAAACTCGAGCCTTCCGCAGCTGACTCTCTAGCCATGCAAGATATGTCGAGCTTTGCGAATTTTCCAACAAAATACGCTGTATTTTGGGTTGCGCCTCCTTAAAAGACAGCGTTCTTGTGGGTTTGCGACCCGATACCAGAAAAATATGGTAGCCAAATGCACTTTTCACAATGGGACTTCGGGTCCCGGGCTTCATATGGAAAGCCGCCTCAAACACGTCAGAGGAGCCTTTTTCGATCCATCCCACCTTTCCGCCACTTGGACCCTCAGGTGAGATAGAGAACTCTTTGGCTAAATCTGAAAGCCGTTTGCCCTTTTTCAATTCTTGTTCAATTCTCTTAGCATCGCTCTCTGTGGCCACGAGGACCTGCTGGATTTCAGCCATTTCAACGCTGGTGAACGTTTCTTTATTTTTGTAGTAGTAACTCTGCACTTCGGCTTCAGTTGGATGTTTAACGGTCTTAAAGAGGTCCCCTTCTATTTTTTTTTGCAACAACGTGTCGTGGAGTTCATCTCGCCATTTTTTGAACGTCAAATTCTGCTCTGCGAGCGCCTCACGGAAGGCAAAATCATCTGGGTAATTTCTTTGAATCTTTGTAATTTCTCCCTCCAACTCTTCCGCTTTGACTATGATGGAATTAGCTCGTGCATAGTCTTCAGCCAAAGATTTGGTGATGAAATCATTAACGATTTTTTTCTTTACTAGATTCACGGTCTTTGGATCTTTAGCACCAAGTGCATCTTGATCTTTCAGAAGCACAATCATTTTATCAGCAAAATGGCCCGCCGTGAGTTTAGAGCCATTGACATCGAGAACAGTTTTCTCAGAGAAATTGAATTTGGACCGAGTGCAACCAAGGCTCAATAAGATGACTGAAACTGCAAAAACAAACCGAACCATAGATTTATTTTTTCAGTGATTGAAGAGCTTTTGCGTCAACACTAACTTTGTACTTCTTCTTTACCGAGTTGAAGTAATTATTAAAAATTTGTGCACGCTTCGATTCAAAAAGTGAAAGTCGGATCTGCCGTTTGTCTGCCAACTCGTAAGATCGTCTGTCGACTAGCTGAAGAATATGATAACCAAACTGAGTCTCAACAAGGCCTTTGATTTGTCCTTTACTCATACCTTGCGCAAACGAGTAGATTTCTGGCGACAATGTGGCCCTCGATTGAAAACCAATATCTCCTCCAAACTCTTTGGTTGGAATGTCATCGCTATAGAGTTTAACCAATTCAGCAAATGGACGTTTAGAGGCTTTGACTTCCTCCAAAATCTCAAGAGCTCTTCGCTTAGCCACTTCACGCTCTTGTGAGGTCGCGTTCGGTTTTACATCAATGAGTATGTGGGCCAAATGGAGATCTGGATTGTTTTTGTAGTAGGCTTTGAGCTCCCCTTCACTGATTTTGATGCCTTCAACTTTTGCGCCTAGCTTCTTTTCTAGCAAAACTCCGTAGAGCGCCTGCTTCATGCGCTCTTTAACCATCGGGTCATTTTGAAGCTTAATTTTCTGGGCTTCTTGAACTCCTATTTCAAAGCGAATTAAATCTTCGAGAAATTGCTCAGGCGTCGGAGTGTTGAGTGGAGAAGCCATACGGACGTCGGCAAGTTTTTTGTTGAAATCTTTGACGGTGATTTTCTGATTGCCGACAGTGGCGAGCACTTGGGCCTGCGCGATCGAATGGAATGCAAAAAAAGAAAGCCAGCAGATCATCTTCATCGAGAACCTCCATCGAGGGTGAATCATCGTGACATTTATCGTAGGTGTTGCTCTGCAAGCTGGCAAGCATTAGCAATTTCGACCTCTAGTCGACGGGCTAGTGCTGAGTCACGCGAAGAGACATCACGAGTCAAGGGCTCCCAGGGCTCAAGAAATTGAACGCAAACTTTCGCAAAAGGCCACGGTAGCCTAGCTTTGTTCCATGACTTTTCAAAGACGAGCCCTCGATCGCAGGCTGTACCCGCCGGAACAATATACGCCGCCGCCAAGCGAGAAACCTCAAAGACTCCAGGCTTCACTTGGTGAATGGGCCCTTTTGGTCCATCAACGGCAACCGAGGCGCACCGACCGCTTTTAACTAGCCGAACAAGCCCCTTGAGCGCTTGGACTCCGCCTCTGGTCGAAGAGCCACGGCTTGTTTTGCCGCCGAACCTGTTGATGACAAAATCCATCAGCTCTCCGTCTTTGCTTGTGGAGGTCATCGTCGCAATTCGATAGGGCCTCACCATTGGCACGAGGCAGAGCTCACCTCCATGCCAGTGTGCAAAAACGACAGGGGCTCTCTCCCGAATAAGTTTTTTAACGGAATCAGGTTCGACAACACTCAATCGCCATGTCCAAGACCAAGCCCGGTACAACCACAAGACCAGCCAAGGCAGCAATAAAGTACGAAACATCAGTGAATCACTTCAGGGCTTTTTTAAATTCTTCTGTGAGTTTGGGCACGACTTCAAACAAGTCTCCAACGATCCCATAGGTGGATTTTTGAAATATCGGAGCGTCCGCATCCTTGTTGATCGC
>JBGSQJ010000185.1:0-4652 GCA_041738165.1 Bdellovibrionales bacterium | reverse complement strand
AAGCGCAGTGAGAAACTTGGCTATAAGGTACGCGATGCTCAGGTGAATAAAATCCCGTACATGGTCACGCTCGGAGACAAAGAAGTCGAAAATGGCACGGTCTCTTTGCGCACGCGCACGGGCGAGGTGTTTCAGGGACTTGCTGAGAAAAAATTTATTGAAAGTTTAGTGCAAGAGTCGAGTGATCGGCGCTTGGACACGGTATTTAAAAAAGACGACACAAACCAGGAGGTTCGCAATTCGTCCATTTAAGGGTCCGCCCGGCGGCGGCAGCAGTGGTGGTAGTGGTGGTAGCAGCGGCGGCGGCGGTCGAGGCCCAGTTGATCGCTTTCGTAGCAAAGGTCGAAAAGACGATGGCTACCGAGTCAACGGTGATATCTATGCCAAAGAAGTTCGGCTGATTGACGAAAATGGCCAAATGGTTGGTGTTATGAGCTCAAGAGAAGCTTATGAGCTCGCGCAAGCGCGAAGCCTAGATCTGATTGAGATTGCGCCAAACGCGAGTCCACCTACTTGCAAAATAATGGATTACGGCAAGTGGAAGTACGAGAACAAAAAGAAAGAAAAAGAAGCTCGTAAAAAACAAACTCAAATCACCGTCAAAGAAATTCAAGTCAGACCTCGAACTGATGACCACGACATTGAAGTGAAGGTTCGCCATGCGCGAAGGTTTTTGCTTGATGGCGACAAGGTGAAAGTGAATCTGCGTTTTATGGGCCGCGAGATGGCGCACCAAGAGTTTGGTATTGCCACCTTGAAACGTGTCGAAGGAATGTTGACGGATGTGGCGATGGTCGAAACTTCACCAAAGCTTGAAGGGCGAAACGCCTTTTTGCTTTTGGCTCCAGATCCAATCAAAATCAAAGAGTATCTAAAGACAAAACCTAAGCCCGAGATTCACGCTCATGAACTTGTCGACGACGACTCAGGACCTGAAGACGAAGCTGAGTCATAAATTCAGCTCCAGTGATCCCCGTGTGTCTTTTTGCTAATGGGAATGGACTCCCAAAACCTTAGGCAGCCCGAATTGTAGGGTTTGCCTTTGGGGTGGGGCTGTTGAATTTCACGAAAGCCCTTTTTCATCGGGATTGTAGATGTGTAAAATAAGGCTTTGATGTGTTTGTTTTCTTCATCAAACTCCTTTGGAAACAAAACCGCTCTTACGGCCGTGCGAACCGCTTGCCTGTAGGCATTTTCAGATGCGCTAAACGGATTTCTCACTCGCCCCATCGCAATCGGGTTGGCGGGGCAGTTAGCCAGCTTTACGGCGGCATCGCCATCGTTCCAAGATGAAATGGCGTAAGGTCTTAGAATCACTTCTCCAAGGTCTCCGCCGGCCCGCCGGCAGCAATTTTTCAGAGTCAAATTCTCGCTTGTCGTTTTCTGACGTGAGGTCGGAAGTGATGTAGCGAACCCGGTTTCGCATCACTTTGGCGACCGCATTCATATAGTGCGGACCAAGGCGATTGCAAGATGCCATTTCGGCATTGAGGGATCGAGATAAAAGATCGATGGCTTGCAGCTTCTTGGCCGGTATGTCGTGGCCCATGATCTTTTTGCCTTTGAACAGGTAGCTGTTGTCGATGAGCTCGATATATTTTTTGCCGTTTTTGGCGTACGGCGCGCAGACACCCACCTCACGCATAATTTCATCTAAGAAATTTTCTTCGTCACTTTGAAGGTGTTTGGCAAGATTCGCCATTCCCGAAAGCGGCGCCTTTTTGGGTTCACAATCTTGAATGAGCGCTGCGATAGCGTCGCTCGCTTGATGCTCGGACCTTTTGACTTGGGGCCGTACCCGGTGGGCTTCAGTCCAAACGCCAGGTTCATTGGGCCCCGCACTTTCTGGTACGACAAGTAGATAATTTTTGAGTTGTGGCGGCCGACTATTACCTTCGGAGCTGTAAAAGTATTGACTGCTTAAGACCTTTACGCGCGTGTCTTTTGGGAGTTCGGTGAGGCAATTTTCTTGCGGGCAATCTTCTGGTGTTTGCGTGAGGGCTTGAGTGCCTTGAAGGGCGAGGGATTCGTCGGGGAGTGGAGTGGAGCGGTCATCGATAAGGGCTCGATCGACAAATGTGTTTCCATCTACACTTGAGACTCTATAAAATGAGTACCCGAGAGCATCTTTGTAAACTACGAGCTTTCCGTTTTGATCGGTTTGTAGGCTGAGGGCTTCGCCGGATTGAATCTTGGCCTTTAGGGTGCCGGCTCCTTGGAGCTTAAGGGAGTCTCGGGATGAACCGAATCCAAATACGAGAGCCATGTCTGACTTTGTGAGCTGACCCAGCTGAACCGTTTTTTCACCCGCCCAGGAATTTCGTGGCCCGACCGCGAATGCCGTAATCACAAAGGTCACAATGAGCATCACCCAATTACTTTGGCAGGGTTTGGGTTGGTGGCTGATTTTGACGGTATCTGAATATAAGGTCACAGGGTTGAATCGGAAGTGCCGAGTGAGCTTTGGAGTCTGGAATTCAGGCATCTTTAGCGCGAGGCATCAATCTTCGGCAAAGCAGGCCCATATCTCTGAATTTTCTTCACTTTTCCGAGGGGCCATAGGCCCAAAGACTTGCTATTTGTGTCAAGAATCGTTACCACATTCCCTTGTGACTGCGGATGGCCCCAAAGACGCCTCAATTATGAGCTGCGCGCCTCTAGTGGTTAAGGAGCAAATCTCATGAAAATGAAGACCCATTCGGGGGCGAAGAAGCGCTTTCGAGCCAAGAGCTCGGGTAAGATCAAGCGCGGCCAAACTAAAATGCGGCACATGTTAGAGAATAAAAAATCTAAAACAAAGCGTCTGCTTGGAGCACCAGCATACGTGGATAAGGCCAACGAATATCAAATCGTTCGTTGCTTGTTGCCCTAAAGGAGACATGAGAAATGCGTGTAAAAGGTGGAGTCGTCACCAGAAGGCGACATAAAAAATTACTTAAAAGAGCTAGCGGTTTTTATTCAGCCAACTCAAGATCATTCACTCACGCACGTGAGAAAGTCGATCGGGCGTTGGTTTACGAGTATCGTGATCGACGCACGAAAAAGCGCGAAATCCGAGCCTTGTGGATTCAGCGAATCAACGCGGCGGCCAGACTCAATGGCGTCAGCTATTCGGTTTTGATGGGAGCTTTGAAAAAAGCCAATATCGAATTGGATCGTAAGATTTTATCTGATCTTGCCATTCAAGATGCAGCGGCCTTTCGCACCTTGGTGCAACAGGTTCTGCCCCAAGTGAACTAGTTTTTACCTTAAGAACTGGCGAGGATTCATATGGAGCGAGAAAGTCGAGCTCAGTTTGAGAGCCGCAAGGTGGATCATCTGCGCTTGGCTTTGTCCGAATCCAACCAGGCGTCAGGCGGTTCGGGGCTCGAAAAAATCGAGCTTATCCACGAAGCACTTCCCGACCTAGATTATTTTGAAATTAATCTTAGTGTTGAATCATTGGGGCGAACGTCAAAGACTCCCTTCGTGATCAGCTCAATGACCGCAGGTCACGACAATTCGCTCGCGCTCAATCGACGCCTGGCGGAGGCCGCTTCGATTCGGGGCTGGAGCATGGGTGTTGGATCTCAACGCCGCGAGCTTCACGACTACGGTGCCACATCCGAGTGGCGAGAGATTCGAAAGTCAGTTCCTAAATTAGAACTGTTTGGCAATATTGGATTGGCGCAAGTGATTCAAACACCCATCGATGTGCTTAAGCGCCTTGTCGAAGGGCTTGAGGCCAGTGCCATGATCGTGCACCTCAATGCCTTGCAAGAGTGCCTTCAACCCGAAGGGACGCCGCAATTCAAGGGTGGGCTTAAGGCCATTGAAAACCTTTGTAAACACCTTGGAGTTCAAGTTGTTGTAAAAGAGACGGGTTGTGGGATTTCGCTTGGTACCGTTAAGCGACTAGACGAAGTGGGAGTGGCCGCGATCGATGTGAGCGGTTTTGGTGGAACTCATTGGGGAAGAATTGAAGGCGCAAGGCTCGACTTGAGTGATGTGCGCTCGCAAGTCTCTGAGACTTTAAAAGGGTGGGGGATCCCAACTGCGGAGTCGGTGGAGCAGGCCACAAAGGGAGCCACGCGTGCTGAGATTTGGGCTTCGGGCGGAATTCGCTCAGGATTGGATTCTGCCAAAGTTTTGGCAATGGGATCCCGGCGTGTGGGTTTGGCTCAGCCCATTTTGGAAGCGGCCACTTTGGGTGATGAAGCTTTGAATCGCCGCATGCAAGTGATTGAAGAAGAACTTCGCACGGTGATGTTTTGTACAGGGACCCGGGCGATTGCAGAATTAAATTCAACGAAAGTTTGGCGATGGCGCCAGGAGTGAAAGATCCAACCTCAAACCTCAGCCAAGCCAGACAGATCTTTCAGGGATTCTCTAAGCTGAGCCTGGTCGAGCGCTTGCACCGTTTGCAAGAACTAGGCGCCTTAACGGCAGAGGAATCGCGTTTTTTAAAATCGGGCGCGGCGCCTTCACCAGATCTTGCTGAGAAATTTATTGAAAACGTCATTGGATATTTTCAAGTCCCGCTTGGTGTGGCGACTAACTTTGAAATCGATGGCCGTGCCTATGTGATTCCGATGGCGGTCGAAGAAACCTCAATTATTGCGGCCGCAAGCAAAACGGCAAAATGGATACGTGAGCACGGCAGTATTCGCACT
>JBGSQJ010000176.1:0-18207 GCA_041738165.1 Bdellovibrionales bacterium | reverse complement strand
GCAATTTCAATTTGGTGGTTTGGCTTGACCCCAAGGGAAAATATTTGGGCACATTGGGGGGCGCGCGTGGTTCCAATTGGAAGTGGCCCGACAGGTCGCCGGAATTTTCACTTCCCCATTCGGCACGATTTTTTAACAACGAGATGGTGCTCTTTGACAACGCGAGCCCTGCTCGGAGGGTGGAGCCGTCCACAAACAGTCGACTGTTATTTTTTGAGCCGAGGTCAGAGCCCAAAGCCATTCGAGTGAACAAAGAGATTTTTATTGCCGGCCCCAAGAGCTATGATCGAGGGTCAGTTTACCCAATTGGAACTGAGACTGTAGTGGCCTTTGTCACACGAAAGCCGAGGTTGCCATTGGCAATTCAAGAGTACAAGGTCAGTGATGGGCAAAAACAGGCCGAAATTGAAATAGAATGGCCGTTTGAGAGGAGATCACAAGAGGCGGTTCCCCTCTTGTATTTGGACCATCCGCCTGTCTTGACAGACCACGAGGTGAATTTTGATCGCGCAAGAGTCTTGAACTCTAAAAGTGTAGAGTTTAAAAGTTTAAATAAAGGAACTACGCCAATCGAATATGACGTTTATTGAGAGATCCTACCCTTCGGCCTTGAAGTCTTTGCTGCGAATTGGGGAAATTTGCCCACTCGATTTTCGTAGGTTAAACTTCGTCCATTTGTACAACGAGTTGAGAGAGTTTGACTCCTGTTGGAACCAATACAACCCTTACAAACCCTCGATCGCGCGGATGGGGCTTAGTGTCACCTCTTTAGATGGAGGATTGAGCGGTCGCCCGGATCTCTATTCGCTCAGAGAGTTCTATCGCCAAGAGGGAGCGTTGTATAAGGAATCAGATTTTAAAGTTCCGACGCTGGTTTACAAGAAATGCTCAGAAGCCCACCCGGTTCTGGATCACTTCAGGTCTTATTTGGGAAGGTCACATTTTCTCAGACTTGGTCAGGGGGGGTTCTTTCCGCCACACCGAGATGGGGCAGGCGGTGAAGATGTGGACACGTTTCGAGTTCTGGTTCCTTTGCGGGGTACTCGATCAGATAATTTCGTCTTTTTATTTGAGAATCAAAGGGTGCATCTAGAGCCTGGGCAAGCGTACTACATCAACACTCTTCGCAAGCACGCCCTTTACGCATTTAATAGTCCTGCAGACTTGTTAATTCTCAATGTCGCCATTGCGCACGAAAGCCTCGACCTTTTGTTAAAGCGACTGATCTAAATCATCGATGACGCCTCGCCGTACTCAGGGCGTCCGTTGGCTCTTGCGAGACAAATCGCTAACATTGAAAGCTCTGGACATGACGAGGAGTCAGTTTTAGCGTTGGAATAGAGAATCTGTAAATGGGGGGAGTCGCGTGTTTTTGATTAGAATGGCCCAAGTGGTTGCTGTGTTTGCGTTTTCATTGACCGCATGGTCTGCGGGCAAAGCGACCAGTGCACCCTATTTGTCACTGCAGGAAAGACTAAAGGGCAAAGAGCTTAGCCCCCAACAGGCGTCGGCCATGTTGAAACACATCAAAGAGGAGTTCTCACCCCAAAAGGTGTCTTCAAAAAATCTCACCGAAGAAGAACTGACCCAGTCAGACAAGGTGGCACTTTGTAATAACGACGAAGAAATTTATTTGGGTATCGAAAATCAAGTGCTCTCGCCGCTTTTTGAAAAATTGGCCGCCGGAAAGATTGCAGCGACAAGTTCCTACTTTGCAAAGACCGCAAACATTCAAGGCTCCCTGTTTGGGCCGAGCTCAAATGAGGGCGGTTATCCCGCCTACGCCTGGAAACCAGACGGAGTTCAAAAGGGCCACTCCTTGGCTGGGATTCTTAGCGGCTTTGGCAAAATCAACGATGCCAGTTTTGAAACCGTTCAATATCTTTTTGTCGGCCATCGAAGCGCAGATCGTGCGACTCAAGACATTCAGTTGAAAGTTGAAATGCGTGTGCTCGGCGCCGATTTAAAAGGCAAGCCCACACAAGCGACGGGCCACGTCGAGTTTCTCGTATCTAGGTCTTCTCAAGGATTTAAAATCTCAAGTTTCAGGCCTCTTAACGGACTAACAGTAACGTTGCCGGCCCGCTCACCCGCCTTTTTAAAATTGAGCAACGCGAAACTTTTTGGTTCTGAGCTCAAGGCAGATATTCGCCGCGAAGCTGTTCGCCGAGGTGGATATGCCTTGGCCGTCGATGACTTTACGGCCGATGGCAAGCCCGACATTCTGATGGGCCGAGTTGGGCAGATGCAACTTTTTAAAAACCGCGGATCTAAGTTTGACGCCGTTCAAACGGGCGCTCCCCAAGAGAGCCTGGTCAAATCGGCGGCCTTTTTCGACTATGACAACGACGGAGATCAGGATCTGTTGGTGGTTCGCTTTATTCCCGACAACGAAAAAACCAAATTGGCGGGCTTGACCGCGACAACGGTCTATAGAAACGACGGCAAAGGGAATTTCGAAAAGATTCCTGATTCAATCAAGAGTTACAATGAGAGGCTAGCTCGGGCCATGCCGGCCGCTTTAGCCGATTTCGACAACGATGGTTTTCTCGATATCTATGTGGGATATCCGGGCGCTATGGATTTCACCCATCCCGTGGTTGATAAAGACACTCAGTCGCACGGGCTCTATTTTGGAAATGGCAGCTCGTTTGAACCCCTGGATCGAAAGAAATTCACTCAGACCTTCACCACCTTCAATCGCAGCTTTCCGCATTCGGCATTGGCCGTGGATTACAATATGGACTCGCTTGTTGATCTTTTGGTTATCGACGATCGAGGTGGATTGAGCGCGGCCTTTACTAATAAGGGTAATCGCTATTTTTCTCAAGAAGCCGAAGAGATCGGAATTGGCAATCATGGCTATGGTATGGCCATAGCGGCGAATGATTTCAACAATGACGGCTTTATTGACTTGGTTTTGACCAATGTAGAGACTGCGGCTTCAGAGAGAATCAGCAAAAGCTGTTATCAAAACTGGGAATACTTTTGGAACGTTCGCCTAGATAAGTCCCTGCGGATTTTTCTCGGATCGAGCCGAGGCTTCCAAGAGATCAATGCTGAGAATATCGGTCTTGGAAGTCCTGGTTTTGGATTGTCTGGCGTAAGGTTTATTGATTTTGATAATGATGGTTTGCAAGACCTGTATGTGACAAATGGAGTCTGGTCTGGAACCGAGCGGTCTCAACGGCTCGACTCCTATTTTGTTCGCTCATATAAAATTTCTGGAGTTGGGGATCAAGCTCAGCTCGAGAGATCATTGCAGAATCGCACTCAGTCGGTTTTCATGGATATCCTATCTTATTTCAAGGGCGATTTGTTTTCGACTAAAAGCGGGAGTGGCGCTCGTCCATCGCTTGCGGGATTTCAAAGAAATCGGCTCTACAAAAATTTGGGAGATAACAAGTTCATTGAAGTGGGTTACTTAGAAGGCGTCGATTCGATCGCCGATGGATACATGGTGGCTTCAGCTGATATGAACGGAGATGGAAAACCAGATCTCGTTCTTCGCAACGCCGACCCGGGCTCTCAGGAAGTACACTTTTCTCCGCTAGAGATATATGAAAACCAGATCGATTCGAAGAACAATTGGTTATCGCTTAGGTTAGTCGGCACAAAGTCCAATGCAGATGCCGTTGGGGCGCTGGTCACTGTTGAGACTCAGGGTCAAAAACAAATTCAACCTCTCATTGGGTTAGAGGGCACGGTTCAGTCATCTAAAGTTTTGCATTTTGGATTGGGCAAATTTACTAAGGCCAAATCAGTGGTTGTAACTTGGCCATCCGGAGCGAGGAGTGAAATTTCAAACCTCTCAGCGGGTCGTCACACTCTGGTCGAACCAAAGTAAAAGGGCCTTAAAGGTGATGATAGAACCTCAGAGATTGGCAGATGACTCAGTTCAAGAGAGTGATCTGTATGACTCGATACTTCGGTTAGGTCACTTTTTCGAACTGGATTTTTCAATCAATATAGACAATTCGCCTCTGCAGTTGAGGGCCTTTGCGTCAGAATGGAGACCTTTTGACTCAAGGTCTCCTCAGAATCCAAGTTTGGGCCTCAGTGTGATCTCATTGACGGGAACGGGTAAAGAAGCCGGAGACATCGGCCGGCTTAATGATCTCAACCGAGAACATGGCGTGCGCCAGCTGCAGTCTGATTTTCGAATCCCCACAAAGTTCGCCTCAGCCGTGACTTCGACCTGTGAAGTTTTGAATTACTTTGGCCCGCACGTCGCGCGAAGTTATTATCTACGCTTAGATTCAGGTGGGTTCGTGCCGCCTATGAGAGAATGTCGGTTTCCTGGCGAGCTCAAAACGTTTCAATTGGTGCAGGCCGTGACCTATCCGAATCAGAGCAGCTTTGTGTTTTTGCACGGTGAGCAGCGTGTGTTTTTGAAAGAGGGTTCGGTGTATTTTTTCAATGCTTTGATGTCTCACTCGTTGTTTTCGTTTTCTGACAACGTCGTGCTTCTGTTTTGCAATGTCGTGATCAACTCAGACTCGGTTCGGCTCCTGCGCTCAAAGCTTCTCGAAAAATAGAGGGTTTATGCGAATATTGTCCACTTCATTAGCTTTCATCACCATGGTGCTCGCAATAGTTAGTTTTCAAGGTAACGCACAGTGGGGCGGTAAGAAGCAGATGAACGGGATTTCTTTCAAAACCTATTCGGATTTTGAAAAGAAATGGAAACTGGTCACCGTTCGCTATCGAGAAGACAGTGGTGAGATGCGCTGGGTTTACGCCAACCCCCCGGCCTGGAAGGCCCTAAAGGAAGGCAACATCGACTATCCGGATGGATCCGTGTTTGCCAAAGTCGGCATCAAAACTGAAGTGGACCAAGACTTTCCTAGCTCCCGTGTGCCCTCGGGAGCGAGGCGAACTCAATATATGGTGCGGGATAAAAAGGGCTACGCCGAGACGGGTGGCTGGGGATACGCACTATTCAATCAGGCCGAGGTGACCTATAACGAAGATCCCAAAGCCACGGCCGTTTCGTGCCATGCTTGTCATCAGATTGTGCCGCAAAGAGGATTCGTTTTTTCTCAATTTCCAACCCTAGGGTCGAGTGCGATTCCAGCTGCGAGTATGCAAATAAAATCTGCCCCAGTCGGTGTGAGCGGCATAAAATTCGACTCGAAACCCTGGACCACCTTGCCGGCCGTGGTTCGTCAAATGATGCCAACGGTGAAAAAACAGATTCGATTGTATCAAACCACTCTGATCGATCATGCTTTTGACGGCACAGTCGACGAAGTCAGGCCGCTTTTGGCTCTCGAAGCTGTGAAGAGTCAACTGCCATCTGCATTTGTCAGCAAGGATGGTTCTCAGTTTTCTGTGGTTTATCTGATCGAAGATTCGACTGAGTTGAGCTGTCAAAAGGATCAACGTAAACTTATGAGTCTCTCGACGCTACGTCTGGCATCTGACAAAATTCGAAAAGATGATTCTGGTGTAGAGCAGGTGGTCAGAGTTGCTAGATTCTGCTACTCAAAAAATTGATTAAAGGGACAAATCTGCATGAGTGAAAAAAACACGCCTTGCATTTTGCCCTGGATAAATTTTTCGACCAATCCATTTGGGCGGTCCCGGCCCTGTGGTCATAGCGTAAAAAAATCTGAGAAGTCGGGTCGCGGCGATTCGGTCAAAGCGCAGTTCAACAGCCCCTTATTCAAAGAAGTTCGACAAGACTTTTTAAATGGCAAATGGCCTGAAAATTGCCGGCTCTGTGAGTACGTGGAAAGCCACACCCCAGGACTCTCGAAGAAAAGCATGGACGACTTTTTTTACAACCAGCATAAAGACCTACTCGGCCAGACTCACGCAGATGGGTCGGTCGACTATTTTCCGAAACAGATCGATATTCGCATCAGCGCTCAATGCAATCTCAAGTGCATTCACTGTGGAACGGGTAACAGCACAAAGTGGTCTGAGGACACCGAACTGCTTGGCCGCTATCCAAATACTGAAAAGGTCAAGAAAAGGCATTTAGTCAAAAGCTTGGACTCGGCCCTGTGGAAAGATGTGCTGGCCAATCTAGATGGCATCGAAAAGTTCAATTTTCAAGGCGGTGAGCCTTTTGCCGATCGCAGGCACAATTCCTTTTTGGATTCGCTCTCAAACAGCGCTCGTGCCCATGAATTAGAACTTCACTATGTTTCAAATGGCACTCTTGTAAATGCCGAGGTGGTTGAAAAACTTCTTAAATTCAGACATGTGACTCTCAATATTAGCGTCGATGCGAGTGATGATGTTCTTCGGTTTTACCGCTTTCCGATTGATGTCGCCAAATGGGAAGAGCGGCTTCGAGTCATTGAAAGTTATGCCTGCAAGAAGCTGGATCTGGGTTTTCAGTGGAGCTGTAGTGGCATCAGCCTCTTTTACCTCGATAGGTCCATCGATCACTTTACGAAACAGTTTCCCAAATTCACTTTTAAATTCTGCAATTTTGTTGAAAATCCTGCGCAAATGTCGGCGCAAAATCTTCCTGTTAAAACAAAAACCGAAATCAGTCGCAGATTGGGTCCTTATGCGAAGGTTCAACCTCAAATCTCGTTTTACCTAGATCACATGTGGGCGAAAGATTTGTGGCCCCAAAGTGGTGAAGTTTTGCTCAATTACTTAGCGGACCTCAGCCGGATTAGGGGCCTTGATTGGCGAGAATCTATGCCAGAATTTAGCGACAGTGTCTTGAGTCACTCCGAGCTATGAAACGCATTTGGTTTGCGCTGCTGCTGGTTGGCTCACACAGTTTTGCACAAACTGAAACCAAAGGGCTTTATCGCGGATTTACAAGAAGCATGAATGCGACGAACACGCACGGTTACAAGATCGTAAATCGGCCTGAGCCAGTTCGGGCGGGCTCGCAGGCCGAGCGTTTTGAACTCCGGGCGGGCGATTGTTCAATAGGCCAAGATTGGAATGACTGCGCAACTGACCGAGAGCGCAGCGAAGTTGTACAATCGAATCCGGCGATAGATTTAGATCAAGAGTATTGGTTCGCATGGTCTTTGTATGTTCCAAAAGACTTTCAAAATGTCTATCCGGTAAAAGCCGTTCTTGGTCAATTTATTCAAGAGGGAATCGAAAAGCATCCTTTGTTGTTTCAAAATTTCTCGGGTGGTTATTGGATGGATCAAAATCAACTGAACCTTCCGTCACAAAAGTTGATTGACGAACCCGACTTCAAGGGACGTTGGCATGATCTTTTGCTTCATGTGAAGTGGAGTCAGACAGATCAGGGCTTTATAAATGTCTGGGTTGACGACAAACTCAAATTTGAATCGAAGGGCAAGAATGTGATCGGCAAAGGCGCCATAAGGTTTAAGTACGGCATATACCGTAGTTTTCTATCAAGGGGCCCTAAAGAAAAACTGCTACCCACTCAAGTTGTCTATTTTGACGAAGTCAAATGGGGAAAAACGCGAAAAAGTGTGATCATTTTTTCAAAATCGCACTAGACGATGCGGGTTTTTGGGGATGCACAACTAACTCGTGTATCAAATTTCGAGGGTCGGCCGCGTAGAGCATTTTTATTAAATTCGCCAAATCCTGGGCTGAGTGTCCATAGCCAAGCCAATGAGGTTTGCTGCGACTTTTTTCTGAATCAATGATGCCGAGCTTGAGAAGCGTCATGCGAAAAGGCAGCGCACCAGATTCAATTTGTTTTGCGAACTGCCGGTTTGCAATATCCAAAGAATACTTAGAGACGCACCACTTTTTTAAATTTTGGGGTTCTTCGTAAGTTACGTAGGACCCAATGTTGAAGATATAACCCGCCTTATTCGAACGCTCCCACTTCGCACCCACATCGTACAAGAGATGAGTTTGCATAAAATCAGCGTGGGCGAAATTGATAAAAAGGTCGTGCTCTAGACTCATTTGGGCGATCATTAGCCGCTGACTTTTTTTCCAAATATTGTGCCCAGTAGTTCGACTAACTCCTTGGCTCTTTTCGCCAAAAAGAGCACAAAGTTCGGCACCAAAACCAGAGTGCCCCCCCACCACGAGCGCAGTCATCTGGCCTCCAGAACGTGCTCTCTTGAACATTTGTTTGAACATTCAAGTACCGACTCAAAATTCAAATCCGTCCAGGGCCGCGCGAGTTTATTCCAAATTGGATCGACCAAAACTTCGGCCAATGGCCTCAACTTCAAATTGAATTTGTCTTTGTGAGACTCAAATAATTTTTTTCTGTAGGAGTTGCTTTCAAAGTGCGTGTTGGGGTGACTGACCCAGCTGCATGGGTAAAAGTAGCCGTCGGCATCAACATAATTGCCGCGAAAGCCAAAGAGGCAATTTGGCAGAAATTTTTCAAATTGGGCGTCGTTCTCTATAGCGTCTAGGCATTGAGAACGAGCGCGATTGAATTCTCGGTAGGCCTTCCCCATCAACAGAGAGCGATCAGAGTTCTGATCAAACCACACCATCTTCTTTTGCATTCGATGGTTTGAAGAGACGAGTTCTGCTTGTGGCTCGAGGGGATCATATTTTAATTCTGGATCGATAAGCTCTGGGTACTTGCTGCCAAATATTTCGCTCTTTGTCAGGCGAAACCCATCGGCCCCAAGGCTTTGAGCCAATGATTTGATCTCTTCGATTTTGTGCTGATTGAAGCGAAAGTAAATGGCGTTCCAGATGATCATCGCTGGGCCGCCCACCATGGCATTAATGCCGTCAATGATAGATGTCCAATTGGAACCGACTCTATAGATCTGATTGGATTCGGCATCAAAGCCATCTACTGAAATTACAACATCGTCGCCGGGGGTCATTAGACCCTTAAGCTCGGCCCACCACTCAGGCGATTTATGACTACCGTTGGTTACGATAGTTAGAATTTTAGGAGTCGAAAATGATTTGAGGTAACGAACCACATCGAGAAACCGCGAGTGATAGATGGGGTCCCCTTGGCCACCGCATAAAGTGACTTTTAAGGCCCTCTGGCTGAATTCCGGTTGATCACAAATGGCTTTGATTTCATCGAGCGCCAACTCTCCGATATTGTACAGCCCACGGTACTTAGTGCGGGGACACCTCGGGCACCTGAGGGTGCACTTGGAGCTGATCTCAAAGTGCCAATGATAGAGAGGAAAATTAAACAAATTCAATTTTGAGCTCGATTCTGCGGCCACCCAATATTTCATTTTGTAAGGCGCGTACGGCGTAAAGAAAACACTGATAGGCATTCTCTTCGACATCGGGAAATCCATTGTGGGGTTTGCGCTTAGGTACCCGGACATGCAGAGTTTCATCGTCTAGCATTTCATTGCAGGCGTCGATCAAGGCTTGAATGTCATCAAATGAGCCTGAATACTGGACCGTCCGATTCACAATGACGGCCTTATATAGGTTCTTGAATACATGGGATTGACTCGGTCAAGCGGCCCGCCATCGCTATCTGGGTGAAATACCATAACCGACAAGTTTTCGGTATCGGTGACAAAGCAATGCTTTTCGCCAGCGGCCAAGTAGATCTTCATTCCAGCCAAAAGCGGCATCATTTGAGCGTCACTTTGAACTGCGGGCCAAAATTTGGCGTAGCCGGAGCCAGAGGCGATTAAAATGACGCGCGCACTGGGGTGCACATGGGGACTCTGATAAGTGCCTCTTGGTATAAATAAATAATTGATGCACGGGTCTCCGTTATGGGCAGGGGCGATCACATTCGTGTTGCTACACCCATCGATGTATTGCAGGCGCCCAGGTTCATTGTGATTCACCAATGAGAATTGGGTGGAAGCAAGATAATTTGGAGTTTCGACGATCAGCAGGTTTTTAAACCCGAGGAGCTTGTAGCGCGTCGGGCTTGAGAAAGCACAAAAGCCGATTGGGTTGAGCAATAGGCCAGAGCTCGAGTCAACATGAAGAGATTCGCCGAACAAAAAGTGAGAGCCAATTGGGTTTATCCAATCGTTCAAAGGTGGAGAGCCTAAAATTGAAAACTCTTGAGGAGTGCTACAGTCCAGCCGATCGTGGAGTTCAATCATGGCTCTGATGCTCCCACCAGGGTGGCCTTCCAATCAAACCGTCGGGCGTCGAACTCGGCAAAATGGCTGTATGAAAAAGACACATTGTGCAAGCGCGGCATTCGAGACCACTGTAAGAAAAATGTCTTAATCAAAAAGGCAAGCTGCTCGGGGCTCCATTCGACAGCGGCCTGGCGCTCAGCGGGATGTTTTTTAAAAGTTTGCATTAAGAGATCATCCAAAATCAGAAGGCGCTGCGATTTTATCTTAAATTTTTGAACGGCCCCGGCACCGAGCACGACGACCTGAATATCCTCGCTGTTCGACAGTCGCTCGAAGGCCTTCTTTTTCAATGCGGGCCGAATGGGATAGTGGCCGTCTGAACTCACAACGATAAAATCACAATAAATGGGAAAGATGGTCTTCAAGACCTCTTCGGCTGCGGCTTTCGAGTCGCATAAGACGACTCGGTCAATACTCAATAATTCGGCCTCTGTGTCTAAGTTTAGAGGCGGCTGGAATTCCGAAGCCATACTTTGAGATCCTCCAAGGCAGTTCAGTCAAATACGATCCCCAAAGATCCGCAAGGAGCTTTTTGGGAGTGCCATTCACGCCAAATTTCTGTTCGGGCGAGAGGGCGAAAGCGAGCTGAAATAGCTCCCAGCTTGCAAAAGGATGCGCCCAGTCTAACGTGTCTTGAGAGTAAGCCCACATTCTATATGGACCCTTTGTGAGGTAATTGAGACGCATCAAACGGTTGGCTAGGCTTTTGTCATTGAGGCTCTCAAATATTTTCACAAGTTGGTTGAGAAGCTCTTCGTAGGCAGAATTTGCGACCGAGTCGCCATCAATTAGGTCTAGAATTCTGAGCGAAGTCGAAAGACCGCAATCCCTGCCATATGACGCACTCAGGTTGATCCACATAGTGGCGATGGTTTCACTGTCGAGATTTGGTTGCTGTAGGGCGTAGCTGAGCAGTGCGGGGTTTTTGGGACCACCAAATAGCTGGTCGCCGAGTTCGCCTGTGAATATTCGGCAATTCTCAAGGCCAACATTTTTTACAGCGAGTTTTTTGCCTGAAAAAGGATTCTCAATCCAGAAAGAATACTGGCGATCGCTGTCTCGCTCGATGATATCGCCCGAAAAATCGACTTCGCTGTAGACGACGTCAAGGCCCATATCCTTGGCGATTTGTTCGACGAGTCGTTTTTCGCTCAGAGGCTGATAGGGCGAATGAGCGTGCACAAATTTGAATCGGCCCTGCAGTCCCAGTTTGCGAATGACACCTGCCAACGTGGTGCTGTCAGTTCCTGCCGACAAAAGCAAAGCGTTATCCTGGCCAGCGAGGCTGCGCAATGAGTCCTCTACCGCGCCCTGCAGATCTTCCACTAAAGACGGCCGCATTTCTAAAGTTTCATAAAAATTTATAAAGGGAGTTTGAGTGGTTGGCTTACCTCTCTCAGAGATCAAAAAGTGCCCTGGCAAGATTCGCTGAATCTGATTGTCGGTCGTTTCGCTACTGAGCGAATGGCCCCCCAAAAGCTCAATTTGAACTTTCAATTTATGATTTTCTTGTCTCGACGGCTGTGCCTTCAATAGGTCCGAAAAAATATTAGAAACCGAAATTTCCGAATAGAAAAGGGGCACAGATTGAATGTGATCAACGGCGGCAACGGTGCGATTCGGGCCAAACCATATAAACGCGAAGCAGCCTCTAATGTCCCGCGGCAATTGGCCAGACAAAAGACTATGACCGATGTCAATCCAGCTCTGATTGGCTGAGCCCCAGCAGAGGAGACGAGAATTTTCGACTAAGTGAGTGGTTGGAGGCTTAACCTCCCCCAAAACAAATTTAGAAATCATCAAAGGGCTCAAGACACAACATTGAAGGTCCAGATGTAATTTACAACCCTAGTTTTGACAATGCCCAAACCAACCAATACAGTTTTTGTTAGGGGGAAAGGTGCGCTATTTTTCACGTCGAACTTTTTTAGAACAATCGTCAGCAGGCGCAGCGTTTGCTGGTCTTGCCTCGATCCCCGGTTTTTCGTCGTTGAGCGCGTCGGCGACACATCTTTTAAAACCTCAAGTTCAGTCAGACCGATTTGCACATTGGAGCTTTGGGGGCGTACCTTATTCTTCATATAGCACGACTCGCTCAGCTCAATTTCGTTTTTGGTTCACTCCAACAACAGATTCGCGCACTCGTCATTTTCGCGACGAAGTCACTTCGGCCGTTCGCCGAATAGACAAGCTCAGAAAATCTCAGGATGTGGCGCTTTGCTACAGCGGCGGAGTTGATTCAGAGATTTTGGCTTTGGCCTTGAAGCAACAAGGAATTCGCACTGAACTTTATTTTTTAGACCTTTGGGGTTTAAACGGAGCCGTTTTTAGAGATTGGGCGAGCCCCTCAGCAAAACGTTTGGGAATGCCTTTGAACGTGGTGTCGATTAGCCGTGATCAGTTTTATGGCCACGCCGAAGATCTGTTTTTGAAGTTTGGAAGCGAGGCGCCCACCTACCTTGGAATGCTTTACCTGTTTAGCCAAATCCCAACAAATCAGTTCATTGTTACAGGCGACGGAGATTTAGATCGACAAGGCCCATTGTTCAATCACATCGCCCAAGCCAAGGCGACATTGCCAATGGATTCGAGTCAGTTTGTTGTTTTCTCGACTTCGTCAGTGGTGTACGAGAATTGGGCCCAGGCCAATTCGCGACCCGGTGAGTACTACTTTTTTAGAAGCACACCTGGGCTTGTGGCTTCGGTATTGAAAGATCCACGGTTTAAAAATTACTTTCCCAGTTCAAGCACAAAAAATTTGATTCACTCGGTATTTCCCGAAATTCCAAGGCGATCTAAGACGACCAATTGGGATTCGATGACGGCAAATCGTGAAAACGCCTCGATTCGAAGACATTTAGAGGGTTTGGCCGCACGCACAGAGGGTTTTACCAACTGGCGCCGGCTCAATGGAACAGTTGCCAGAGTGAACGATATCTTCAAAACTTAAGAGAAAAATTGGCGCGCCCGGAAGGAGTCGAACCTCCGACCACTTGATTCGTAGTCAAGTACTCTATCCAGCTGAGCTACGGGCGCCCACCCTCAGAAATTTGAGGAGCCCTAGATTTAGACATAATGGGCCAACAATGCAAGTTTCTTGAGGTTTTTTAAAGGCCTTGAGGCCCCAGTTTCCTTGAATTTGCTAGGGGGGTGTGGCAGTTTCGCCCGAGAGCCGAATTTTTTAGATCAATCTGCCTGGAGAGGTGGGTGAGTGGCTTAAACCAGCAGTTTGCTAAACTGTCGTACGGGGTCAACCCGTACCGGGGGTTCAAATCCCCCCCTCTCCGCCAATTCCCCAATCCAGAATCCCGAATACAGATAACGGTATTCAGGATTCAGTACAGAACCCAGAATACCGAATTTTGGAATTCAGTACCGAATGTCAGAATCCACGAAGTCAGTACTTTTCAATTTGGCTGACCATCATGAAACAAGTGAAATTAATCAGGTTGAGATGGAAGTAATAGTTGGTGTTAAAGTTTTAGCTTTTTTGCCGCCGTCTCATTTAAAGTAATTTTCTTAAGCTTTAGCTTTTGATTCAGCTTAAGTCCGGCTGCAACGGCTTCTTTAGCGTAACCTTTTCCCCAGTAGATATTAAAAAGTCTAAAATCAAGAGAGCCGGCTTTTGCCGCTGGATCGATTCTATCGATGAAGAGGAAGCCAAGCAACGTTCCCACTTCTTTATGAAAGATCCCGAGGGTATGACGATCCCCTGCCGCTCTTTCAGCCTGATGTTGCTTGAGAATCTTCATGTAATTAGGGAAGGTCAATTCACTCATTGGAATCCGCTTAAGCTCCCAGGGAGTACGCGTCGGCAACATCGCACAGTGTGCTGCGAACCATGCTCGGTCATCTCGCATTTGAAGTGGACGTATTTCCAAGCGTTTCGTGTTCATTTGAACCCCTAAGTAAATTTGAGTTGCTAAGGCTTGATACTAAAATTGGCAAACTACGTAAAGACAAGTTGCTTCAAAACCTAAGAGGTTCAGCGCAAGACCCGTTCAAAATGGCGAGGGCGGTTGATTCAAAAGACCTGAGGCCAATAGATAAAAGTTCATCTATTCTTGCCTGCGAGTCCCCATTCCCCAATCCAGAATCCCGAATACAGATAACGGTATTCAGGATTCAGTACTGAATTATACGGCTCACCGATAGCTCATAGTCTTTTGCAAGTCGCCTGTAGCTCGAAGTCCGCGGTCCGCAAGGGATAAATCACGATCTCCAATGTACGAGAATAGATGTCGAAGTAGGCCCTGGCAGAAGTCAGTGGCGTAACGATTAGATTGCTTTTGCCAATCGACGAGAGTTGGATGCCTACGCGCGATGCAGTTTCATCGGCGAATGCCCAGACACTAACGTCTAGCGAAGTGATTTTTAAATCGTCTTCCGGCAAGCGGCCGGCGTAAGCTCTAAGCACTTCCGGAGTTCCTCTCGTTACTTGAAGGTCACCTGTCGCGAGCGTTGAATACAGAATTTTTCCGTTTTCGAAAACCCCTCTCGATTGAATCGTGCATGAATATTTAGGCAAGCTTTGCGAGAATGCCGTGCGCCCCAACAGAGCAATGAGACATATAATAAAAATCGATTTCATAATTCCCCCCGGTGAATATTCTCTATTTGTCTTTAGTAGCCAACCTCAGCCTTGTTTAGAAAGTATTGGCGTTTGACTTTAGGCTTTGCACGCCTTTGTGTCAAAGTTAGGCTTCTGTCTGGTCTCACCTAGCCCCATGCCCCATTTTCCTCAAGGTATGGCTTTTTTAAGACCGCATTGGCGTTAGGTCGAACTCAGGGGCACTGTTGAAATATTTTATAAGTTAGGCAATTCTAAGGCCCAAAAGTCAGGAGTTTCGCATGTCCCATATAGAACTCAATAACGATCTTCCCGGTATTTTAGGCCCTATGCACGCTTACCCTGAAGCCTCAAAGGCTCTCAATCTTATGGCCGACACGATTTTAAGTCGACCTTCTGCCACTTTAAGTATGGCCGAGCGTGAGCTCATTGCGAGTTACGTTTCTTTTTTGAATGACTGTCAGTTCTGCTCACTCAGTCACGCCGCTGTTGCCGATATTCATATGAAAGAAGATGGATTCAGTTCAGCTGTTTGGTGCGATCAAAATTCACCCAAAGTGACGGACCGACTCAAATCGTTGTTGGCGATCGCCAAAAAAGTTCAAGTGAGCGGAAAAGCCGTAAAAAAATCTGATGTTGATGAGGCATTGGCTCAAGGCGCGAATGCCGAAGACGTTCACGACACGGTTCTCATTGCCGCCGCTTTTTGCATGTTCAATCGACATGTGGACGGACTTGGAACTTTGGCTCCCTCGGCTGGTGATCCTTTTTATAAGAGGGTCGGGGAACGCTTGGCCACTCAAGGGTACAAGCCGTAGCGCCAAAACTCTTGGTCTAAACCCAGTAGCGGCAGGCAAACGAAAGCAAACTGATAATCAAACCTCTAAGTATTTGACCCCGCCTGGTCCGAGGGTTATTTGGACTTCTCATGAATTAACTGTAGGAGACTTAACTTTTATGCGACTTGTATTTTGGACATTCTTGTTTGGTTTGGGATTGATGGCTGTAAACACAAATGCCCAGGGGCAACAAAGCACAGACCAACGGTTCAAATTATTAGAAAAACGCCTAGAAGATTTAGAGCAAAAACAAAAGGGAGAATCTAAGGCCCTTTTGGATGAGTTGGCCGATCTCAAAAGTCGGTCTTCGATTCCCGAGCTCACACCTCAGTCTTTTATGGGGATGGGGCAGGCCGCATCGAAAGTCTATTTTGCAAAAAATCCGTTGTCGTTAGGCGGTTATGGCGAATTGGTTTACGTAGATCCTCGGGGGGGCTCGGCCAATACGACAGACAATTATCGATTGGTGCCTTACCTCAGCTATCGCTTCAGTGATAAAATCATCTTCAACAGCGAAATTGAATTTGAACACGTCAGCGAGGTAGCTGTTGAATTTAGCTATTTAGATTTTCTTTTGTTTCCTGAATTCGGAGTTCGGGTAGGTCATGTTTTAGTGCCCGTTGGCTTAACAAATTTAAAACATGAGCCGGTCTATTTTGCTTCGGTTCTACGCCCTGAGATCGAGACTAAGCTGATTCCGTCAACCTGGCATGACAATGGCGTTTTAGTCTTCGGCCAGGTTGCTGACTTTCGCTATCAAGCCGGAGTCGTGAACAGTTTGAAATCGACAGCAGCTGGGATGTCGTCGAGCAGTTGGGTTCGGGGGGCTAGGCAGTGGGGCAGTGGCAGCGCGGCCGAGTCCGAAGATCTGGCTTTTGTTTCGAGGTTAGATTGGCTGGCTCGCCCAGGGTTTGAACTAGGCGGCTCGTTTTACACCGGAAAAACGGCACAGAGCCAAACAACAATTGGCTCACCTCGAGTGCAAATTTGGGAACTGCATTCTGAGTGGGAGGGGCACGGATTCGAACTCGAAGCCCTCTATGCTCAAGGCTCGCTCAGTGATGCCGACAAGGTTTCGGTTGCGTCTGATGTGATCGGCTCAAAAGTTTCGGGCTACTATTTGACCGCGGGTTACGACTGGCTTAACGGTCGCTTTAAAGACAAGAGACTTGTTTCGTTTGCGCGCTATAGTGAATACGATTTACATAAAGAAGTGCCTTCTGGATTCGACAAAGATCGAAGTTTAGATAAAGAAATTTGGACTCTGGGTTTGAACTACCTCCCTCACCCTCAGGTTGTGGTTAAAGGTGACTTTGAATTTAGAAAAACTGCGAAGGGGCAAGAAGATGACAAGCTGGCATTGGGTGTTGGTTTCGTGTTTTAGTCTTTTTCTGCCGGTTTCATTGTCAGCCGAGCTTATTCATCAGCCTGTTGAGCTCTTGCAGAATCAATACGGTAGAAAGGCTCGAATTGAAAAGTTAAATGTCTTGCTCACCGATGACGATGCCGCATTGGTGAGCGGTGCTGGCGTGAGTCCTTTTAAAGAGCGCATTTTCACTTTTTTCGTAGCTAAAGACCAAAATAAGAAAATATTGGGCTATGCGGGACTGTTAGCTAGAAAAATCCGCACTAAAGATCAAGCCGCGCTATATTTTTTAAGCGAAAAAGGTGAGCTTTTGTCTATTGAACTGGTCGCCTTTTATGAGCCGCCCGAATATCAGCCGACAGTAAAATGGTTAGATCAGTTTAAGGGAGCAAAGGTCGGCCAACCGATACGCGTGCGCCATGAGGTTCGTGTTGTTACGGGAGCCACAATGACGGCTACCTCTTTTGTTGAAAGTGCGAATCTGGTGCAAGCCGTTTGGTCACAAAAAATAAAAGGCCATATGTAGATGCGTTTTTTGCTAAGCCGAGATCTTAGAGACAACGTCACGATCAGGTGGCTGTTGGTTGGCTATCTCATCGGTGTATTTGCATATTTAACGGCAAGCCCCGTTTATGAATCTTCTCAACTAGGTCTTTTTCCTAGCGACCTTGTTCATCGTGTTCTGGGGTCTCGAGATCTGTTTTTAAGTCCGAAATCACTGACAGATGTTGTGGTCAATCTGCATGTTAAAATGTTTTTAAATTCACTCATTGCTTTGATTCTTTCGAGCCTTTTGGTGCGTTTGAGCACTGCGGGCACTTCCAAGTTGGCAGTAGCCTGCTTGTTTGGACTGCCCGTGCTGGAATCTTTGAGTTTGGTTCTGCTGTCTCAAGGCTTAGAATTCATGAGCTATGTTAAGGCTTTTGCATTTGTAGGGCTTTGGACTCTACAGTGTGGAGTCAGTGTGGTTTTGTTGAGATATCTTCTGCGGACGCCAAGGTGAGCCGTGGATTTAACCTCGCTGCCGCAATGTTTGCATTTTTGGCTTTGGGCCAAATGATGAGTGGAATTTGGCTGTTTCATCTGCAGTTTGGTTGGACGGGGCAGAGCTTAACCCAGGCCTTTTTTTTGCCTCCTATGTCTTTTCAGAGGTATTTAGAGTCGGCTTTGCCGCATATTGGGGCTGTTTCTGTAGTGACTTTTATTGTGGGTCATTTTCTTTCTTTTGACCAAAATTTGAAATCAAAAACTCGGGTGCTTTTGGGTAAGCGCTCCAACTGCCCCATGGTTTTCAGTTCCTAAACGGACATAGTATACTCCGCACAACTTTGGCGGAGGTAACATGGAGCCGGTAGATCCCACAGAAAAGAAAGAATTCTGGAAAGAGCACGTTCGAAAGGTCGC
>JBGSQJ010000148.1:0-6679 GCA_041738165.1 Bdellovibrionales bacterium | reverse complement strand
AGACTTGGCCATCTAATACCGTCCTTGTCGCTCGAATCAATCTCAGTCTCGAAACGGTTTTCACAAGCTCTTCGACAAAATAATCCACTTCGTCTTTTGTGTTGGACCAACCCAAACTCACTCGAAGTGTTTGTTGAGCCTCCCAGGGCGCAAACCCCATGGCCAATAAAATCGGCGAAGGTTCACGGCTACCCGAACTGCACGCGGCGCCCGAACTTAAGGCAATTCCCTTAAGATCTAAATTCATCAACAAACTCTCACCATCTACACCTTCAAAGGAGAGATGGGATGTGTTGCCTATTCTTAAGTTTTTTTGACCGGTGACCCTCACATCAGAGACCGCATTGAAAACGCGGTCTTCTAGATAATCTCGTAGTTCTTCAACTTTTTTGATCTCTAAAGCCAATGAGCTTTGCAGCTCACAAACTCGGCCAAGTGAGGCGATCGCTAGTAGATTCTCGGTTCCTGCACGGCGACCCCGCTCTTGAGAGCCACCAAAGATGTGGCTGCTTAAGTTAGTACCCTTTTTTACATAAAGAGCTCCAACACCTTTGAGAGCATAAAACTTATGACCAGACAAACTCGCCATATCCAAATTCAAAGACGAAAGTGAAAGAGTCGTTTTTCCAAGCCCTTGCACAAAATCGCAATGCATAAGGCTTCCCACATTGTGAGCCATTTCTGATACCTGCTGAACTGGAAACACATGGCCCGTCTCGTTGTTCGCCCACATGACCGACACCAGAGCTGTGCGCTCACTCAAGCGGTTCAATAAAAACTCAAGATCGAGTTCACCTTCTCGGTTCACCGGAATTTTGTGAACTCGATATCCAAACTGAGTCATCATTTCAGCCGTCTTTAATAAACTGGGGTGCTCGACAGATGAAACGACGATTTCGTCTCGCCCCAGTAATCTTTGAAAACCAAGTGCGCCTTGAATGGCGAGGTTGTTGGCTTCACTTCCGCCGCTAGTGAAAATCAACTCAAGCGGGTCCACTCCCAAAAACCGAGCGACACTTTTTCGAGCTTCACGCAGTTCGCCCTTGGCTTTGCGACCTGCCCAGTGAATCGAACTGGGGTTACCCCAGTTTTCAAGCGATTCACCTAGACCTTTGACCACATTCTCATGCGGTGGAGTCGTCGCGTTGTGATCGAAATAAACCCTTTTAATCATTGAGCTTCTCTAGCACACCTTGAGGCCCGTCACAACAAGCTCGCTTAAGGTCCTGAATCGTCTAGGTAATCTTTAGCCTGTTGTTCAGGATTCCGACAAGTTAGGTGCGATGAGTGCAAACGAAAGCTGGGTCCAAGCCCTTAAAATTTCATCAGAAACACTAAGTGAGTGGCAAAATCAGGCGCCAGCCGATCGACCACTCGTGGTTTGGGCAATTGAACAAGGTCACATCGACAAAGACCTCTATCTTCACTGGGCCTCTAGGCATTATGAAATCGCCATTGTTTCGCCCGAATGTTTTACTGGGGAGTCGTTAGCCGGACTTGCACAGTATAAACAATCGCAAGAATGGGCCCCGTGGATTTTTCCAATTGGCGAGTGGGATGGCACCCTCTTTGTCGCATGCGCAGAGCCGCCCGGTGTGGACTATGAACAAACCGAATTCCGATATTTTCTCGCCGATCCGGGCGTGATGGTGCAGGCCTGGGAATCCGTGACAGACATTACGGGCATCAACGATCTGCCCCCAATCCCCAGTCAAGATGCTTTGCAAGGGCTAGATTTGGCTCAGTCCGTAACCGACACGGGATTTAAACTTCAGCTCGATGTCTCAAGTGTTTCGCCGCAAACAAAGATGACTTCGACAGAGGTTTCACCGTTTGCGCATCCCTCTATAGAAAACAGCTTGGACCAAGAGTCGACTCGTACGCTCCTGCAGCTTGACTCTCAATACAGGAACTCTGAGCCGCCGTCTGAAGTTCAATTCACTCAGGCGCCCGACGAAAGCTCGCTGTCTCTCACCTCACCAGGCTTAAGCACACTCGCCCCCCGAGCTCCCGTGGCAGCTCCTCCGCAGACGCCTCCGCCGCCAATGACATTGGACTTGAGTTCGCTGAAAATCATTGGTCAGCCCCAAATCATTTCTGCGAGCTCAGAAACAGTTCAGCCAAATTGCCCGGCACCTGTGCAAGTCGTTCAAGCTTCACCCAGCCCAAGCCCATCTTCTCAGCATTTCGAAGCCGTGATCAAAGAGGTGGCGACCATCTATCCACACGTCATCGTCTTTCGCTACAACTCCACCGTCGCTGAGCCCCTAGAGTGGAACACAAACACACAAATTTTAAATGCCCAAAGTGCGAAAATGAGTCTAGATGCGCCCTCACTTTTTCGGATCGTCTTTAAGACAAAAATGCCATATCACGGGTTTGTCGTTGGTTCACAAGAGCATCTTCGATTTTTTGGAGAAATCAACAAAGGCACTTTGCCAAAATGTGTAACAGCTTTGCCTTTGAAAATGAATGGTCAAGAATTTGGCGTTTTGGTGGCGTTTGGTGACAAAGACTTACACACCGTCGAGACACTTACAAAAATCGAAAACATCGTCGGACAGCTTTTACCAAAAATTAAAATTGCCGCCTAATTCCAATTTTGAGCAACGGTCTAGCGCGCGACTTGGCTGATCAAAATGTCTCTCAACTGGTTTTGAGAACCATCTGCAAACGATATTGCAATTTCAAAGACCTGCCATTCGGATGGTATGAATTTCAAATCTAAACGTTCGGGCCACTCCACAAATATCAACCCAGAGGGTTCGACAAAGATGTCAGCCAACCCGGTGTTTTCGAATTCACTTGCTGAATTCAGTCTGTACAAATCAAGATGGTGCACCACTCGACCTTGAAAACCGTATTCATGATGTAGTGCAAAGGTCGGCGATGCCACTTGGGCCCCAGACAAGCACCATTGCACAAACTGGGTTTTGCCCACTCCCATTTTTCCATACAAAAGCGCAACCGAGGGTTTGTCGATCTTCGCTAAAAACCGCTCTGCAATGGATTTAAGCTTTATTGAATCACAACCGCGCTCTTGTATCATACTCAGTAGAGGTTTCCACCGAGACGAAGCCTCGACACGATTTGAGGCAAGAGATCTCTAAGATCTGACGCCATCAGCGAAGCCTTGTCTTGGCCTGAGCGCACCCACTCATCGGCCAACCGCCCATGCAAATAGGCCGCAGTGGCTGCCGCCTGCGGAGTGTCTAGTCCCTGCGCCAAGAGCGCGCCTATCATACCCGTCAACACGTCTCCAGTTCCCGCTTTTGCGAGCGCAGAATTACCCGAGTGTACGACTAAACTTCGATCACCATGAGCAATGAGGCTTCTGTAGCCCTTGAGCAAAACATGGCAACCCACTATTTTATGCGCAGTCAATGCGGCTTCAAATCTGTTTTTTTCAATGTCGACAGCATTGACCTTAAGCACGCGCGCGAGCTCTCCCGCGTGCGGAGTGATCACCCAATTGGATGGTAAAGGAAATAAGCCATGCTCCACACAAGTGGTGATGGCGTCGGCATCTACGACGACGGGCATGCCCTCTCTCGCCCTTAAAAGCTCAATCCATTTTGCGGTGTCCTCGCTCACCCCAATTCCAGGCCCGATCGCCGCCGCGGCAAATGAACGGTCCACGAGCTCATGGTTCAAGACTCCAGTTAAAACTTCAGGAATTTGGCTAAGCTCCTCAGTCGGTTCAGTCCAACTCACCCAATTGACATAGCCAGCACCCATTCGATAGGCCGCACTTGAGGCCAAAATTCCTGCGCCCCAAAAACCCGGACGCCCAGCTGCGACAAGCAAGCGCCCAAAGTCAGACTTATTCGAATTTTCAACTCGATCTGGCAGATACCTCCGGGCCAATTTTTCAGTAAACAAAAAGTGTGAGGTCGCCACTCCCCTCAGCGCTTCATAAGGAAAACCTATGGGAAGCACCCTCAACTTGCCTGTGGTTTGCGGCCCTTCAGAGACAAAAAAGCCTGGCTTTGCGAGTCCAAAAGTGACTGTCATGCTGGCGCGCACAGCCGCCCCTTCGACCCTTCCCGTGTCAGCGTTGAGACCTGAGGGAACATCTAAACTGACAACCGGCGTGCGACTCGAATTGATCACATCAATCACTTTCGCATAATTGTCACGCACAGCCGATTTTAAGCCCACACCGATCAGGGCATCGACAATCAATGCACTTGATTTAATTTCAGGCAATCTCTCTGGATGTTCACTTAGAGATATAACTCTTAATCCCTGAAGCTCCGCCCGCTTAAGTTGAGTCTTGAACAACTCAGACGTATCAGATTCACTTCCCACCAAAAAAACTTTCAGATCGCGGTGCCCGGTCGAGTGAAGATGCCTGGCCACAACGAGTCCATCACCGCCATTGTGCCCACTTCCACACACGACGCTTGCCGATCCGCGCGTTAGCTCAGGCAAAAACGTTAGATCAATTTCTCGACTCGCGGTCGCGCCGGCGGCTTCCATAAGAACTTCCGCACTCAGCCCGTATACGGTTTGAGAAAGCTCATCTATCTGTCTCGCTTGATCCATGGTCGCAAGACGCATGATTAACCCAATTCGCTCTGAAGGTAACGAGCGACCTCGTCGGCCATTCTTCCGATTTGGGCCCGGTCGGGACCCTCTACCAAAACTCGTATCACGGGTTCAGTGCCTGAAAAACGCACGAAAATTCGGCCCTCGTCACCAAGTTCAGTTTCAATTTTTTTAATGATCTGATTGTAACCTGAGATCGAAGAGAGCTCTTTGCGCCTAGTCACTTTTGTATTGATCAAGACTTGAGGAACTTCAATCATTGTGTCTTTGAGTGCTGAAAGACTTTTTTTCTCAGACTGCATAACTGACAAAACACTTAAGGCCGCCACACAACCATCGCCCGTCGTCGAGTGATCGAGATGTATGATATGCCCACTTTGTTCACCGCCAAGCGTGTAACCATTGAGTCTCATCGCTTCAACGACGTTCTTGTCTCCAACATCAGTGCGCACCACATAGATGCCCGCTTTTTTCATTGCGACATCTAAACCGACGTTGCTCATTTGAGTCGCCACGATCGTATTTTGGGGCAAGGCTTTTCGTTTACTTAAGTGAAGTGCACATATCGCCAATATATGATCGCCATTTACAATTTCTCCACGTTCGTCAGCCATAATCACGCGGTCCCCATCGCCATCCAATGCGATGCCCACGTCAGCCCGGTAGCGGCTCACCTCATCGCATAAACGCTCCGGGTGCAGAGCTCCACTTTTATCATTGATGTTGTAACCATCGGGCTGATTGCCTATCACCACCACGTCGGCGCCAAGTTCCGAAAAAATCGCAGGCGCCACTTTGTAGCCCGCGCCATTGGCGCAATCGAGCACTATTCTTAAACCCTCTAAGGATTGCTGAAGCGGAAACGAATTTTTTGCGTAAACGATATACCTTCCGGCCGCATCGTCAATGCGGCGAGTTCGCCCTAAGCTATCTCGTTGAGCTAGAAACTGGCTAAAGTCCGACGACTCCACCAGGTTTTCAATTTCCACTTCCATCGAATCTGCAATTTTAAAACCATCGGCTCCAAAAATTTTTATGCCGTTGTCGTAGTAGGGATTGTGAGAGGCCGAAATAATCACTCCCGCATCTACCCTCATGTTTCGCGCCAAAAATCCAATTCCGGGGGTAGGAAGAGGACCTGTTAATTGAACGCCCACTCCCATTGAGTTGAGCCCGCTTGCGAGGGCTTGCTCCACCATGTAGCCTGAGAGCCGAGTGTCTTTACCGATCAATACCATTTTTTTCTGACCAAGCCGCGCCGGCTGTTGATTCAAAAGATACCCAAGCGCTTGCCCGACCCGCAAAACCACATCTGCAGTCATTGGAAATCTATTGGCCGTACCTCGAATTCCATCTGTCCCAAAGAGTTTTTTAGCCATTTATTCGGACTCCTTTTTAGGCCCATTGTCTTTGAGCACCAAAGAAATTTCTTCGGGCTCCAAAGACACCACTCGCGCCCCGATGGGTAGAGGCAGGCTGTCTCGACGAAGTTTCACCACCTGCGCCCCCGGCAAACCCTTGGTGAGGTCCACGGTGAACACAGGGTTCATCTGATTCATTCGTTTTAGCGACACCCGTGGGCCCGAAACTTCGACGCGCACCACTTGGGGAAACTCCGATATAACTTCGACGTGGGGAGGAAGCAAAAACTGAAGTTCAAACTCTTTGACTAAATTCGAATCGCTGCGCCCAAGCATCGAGGCCCATAATATAAGGGCCACTCCCAGGGCGACGAGGCGATAACTCCAATTGTCGACCAAACCGATTTTCACGCCCGAACCCTTTCTGAAACCTTACTGAGTCCGTAAAGTTCATAAAGAGTGTTGCGAACCGTGGACTGATCCGCATCCGTCTCGAGAATTCCAGAATGAGCAATTCCTACCGAGCGATTTTCTTCGCTAACCACTAGCACATAGGCGTCTGTCTCTTCAGATAAACCAATGGCCGCCCGATGCCGAGTTCCCAAATTCTTGTCTAACGCCGAATTTTTGCTCAGAGGTAAAAAGCATCCCGCGACAGCAATCTCACCGCCTCTGATCAGAATTGCTCCATCATGAAGCGGACTCGCCGGGTGAAACAACGACTGAATCAGTTCAGAGGTCACCTCGGCATGGATGGGGACTCCCTC
>JBGSQJ010000142.1:0-3835 GCA_041738165.1 Bdellovibrionales bacterium | reverse complement strand
AAACTGGTCGAGCAGTTTCCTAACTTGTCGATACTGGACGTGCAAGAGCTCCTCGACACTTTGATGAAATGGATTTCTCAATTGGCCGTTGTCATGCAGTTTACAGCTACCAGCACCTTGGGGCTCGGACTCATTGTCTTTTTAACTATCGTTGCCTTTCAGATTTCATCGACAAAAAGTGAGTGGGTTCAGCTTCACACTCTGGGGCTTTCGGCCTCTCAAATCACGACCACTCAGCTTCTGACCTATGGCCTTCTCGTGTTGGCAGGCTCCTTAATTGGGGCTCTAGCTGCACTTCTTCTCAACTGGGCGCTCGGCACCTACGCCTTATCTGTGAGCCCAAAGTTTGATTTACCAACGGGCGCGCTCACGCTCCTGGCCACCTGGACCCTCGCCTTGATCTTGGTTGGGCTTCAACCCAGAAATTACAGGCGTACTTAAGTCTATTCTTATCACGTACTTTTGCTGCCCGCTTCTTATCAACATAATATGAAAGAGGTAGGGAGACTCTCATGCGCAAATCAACATCGATTGTTCTAATTTGGCTTATCACACTAAGCTTTGCTTTTTCGGGTCGAGCCCAGGCTCAAACCGAAGACAGTAAGACCCCTAAAGACTCGAAGTCCTCTGAGATTGATAAAATTCTTGATGGAATGGGGTATCCAGAACTTCAAGTGGTGCCCAAAGCCAGCGAAAGATTGCTCATTGAAGCTCGCAATGAGAAGTCGAACTGGTGGGTCGCACACTGGCCCATTCAACTCTCTGGCCTTGCCACAATGGGAATCGGTTTGAGTTCCAATGGGCATCGCAAAGAAAATCTCTCAAGCAATCAAAAAACCGATGCCGACACGATCTCGACGCTCACCACCACCGTTGGCGCCGGCTGGGTGATTGGTGGCCTCATTCTCGGAATGCAAAAACCTTACCGATCGGGAATGAAGTCGATATCAAAATACAACGACAAAGACAAACGTAGCCAATTGATGCGAGAGAGGCTGGCCGAAGAGGCGTTAGAAAAACCCGCTCGCATTATGCAGGTCCTTCAGTACGTTTCAACTGCCACTAACCTCACAATGAACATTGCCACCGCAGCCTACTCCAACGACGAAGGCAAGGTGCTAGCCGGAGTCTCGGCCGTACTTTCATTTCTGCCGTTTATGTTTGAAGACAACGCCATCATGGCTCATCGAAAGCACATCGAGTACAAAAAGAAAATTTACGCTCCCATTCAAAGTGCTTCGATTCGAATCGACCCTGAAACAAATCGAATAACCCCAGTGACGGAGCTAGTGTGGTTCTTCTAAAGATTCTTCCCGCATTGCTGCTGAGTATTTCTGCGCAAGCTTATGTCGACGATGAGCTCGACTTTTTACTCAACAAACAAGCCGAGCAAAACGAAAAACGGCTTTGTAACTCGACCCAGGAGTACCAAAAGTCCCTTGATTACCTTCGAAAATCCAAGCTCCTGACATTGACCGAAACCACAGCGCGCGCCGTAGCCGACAAAATTTCTCAAAATTGCGACGGAGCCTCAGAACGTTTTGCCAAAGTGCTCACCGCGATGAAGACGACTGGACTTTCGGACCGAACGGCATTGGCGTTCGCCCTCGATTTCTCTTCACTCTCTGATAAGCTGCAAGACAACTTCGTAGAAATTTTCACCAAGACTTTTTTGGCCGAATTCTTTGACTACGATTACAAAAAGGCAGTGGCGGTGGCTCTTGAGCTTTCGCGCGACTATCAGGGCGATGCCGTGCAAGTGCGAGAGGATTTTTTGGCCCTCGTGAAGTTTTGCAAAGATTCAAAAGAGCTCGACTTGCCGGTTCAACTTTGCGCCGACTACTCGATTAAAATTGCTCGCCTGAGTCAGTATTACAGCAAAGGAATTCAAGCTCCATTTAAAAAACTCTTCGCTGCCCTTCGAGAACACCCCACAATGAGCCTCAACGTGAAATCGTCGATGGATGTTTCTTATCGCGTGCTTCAGGCTGGCCCCAGGGCTCCTGAGAATTTCTTAGCTGCACTAAAATATGCCACCGAGAAAGACGGTCTCGACGCCAGCGAGGGCGACGCGATGGCGTTTGCACTCAAGATGGCCTCTCGCTCGCACCTTGGCGCCGCACCTCCTGTCTACTCACCTATACAAATTGAACGAGGGCTCGCCAATGTGGATTCTGCTGAGTAGCATTTTTACCCTTGTCGCCCAGGCTCAGCAGTTCAAAACCATCGAGCTTGACTGGGACCCTATCGCAAAAGCCTCGCATTACGAAGTTCGCCTATCTCCCGTCAATGGAGACTCACCACTTGTGTTTCGCAGTGAGGAGCCACGTTTGGTGCAAGAGATTCCCGTCGGAGAATACAACCTATCTGTACGCGCCAAAGCCAAAGGGTATGAATACTATAGCCCTTGGAGTAAGGCGGTAAAAGTCGCTGTGGAGCTCAAAGACCTCGCCCTTGTCGCGCCAGAAGATAAGGCCACGATTGACAGCAAAGACCGCGTTCACACGGTGACTTTCAAGTGGACCGCCGTACAAGACGCCAAAAGCTACACACTCGCCATATGGACTTTGTCAAACCCGCAAGATATTAAACGCTTTCGAACAAAGGGCATAAGCAAGAATTTAAGTCTTAAGACGGGCGAAGAGTATCAATGGAAGGTTGAATTCGACAGCCCCACCGTCTCGTATGAACAGCACCCGCCCATATTCAATCTCACCGTGCTCGGCCGCAAAGTTACAACTCCCCAAATCACAAGAATGAACATCGATGGCGAAGCCCCCCAAATCAAATGGAAAAAGATCCAGGGCGTCTCAGGATATCAAGTCAAAGTCTTACATCGCTATTTTGATGAAGACGAGTTTAAGACTGTGATCGAAAACAGCACTGAAAAATCTGAATTGAGTCTGCCGCTTCCTGCACCAAAAGGAATCTACAGAGTTGAACTCGTGGCCAGGGCGCCACTTCGTGCGCCTAGCGAACCCGCTGCGCGCGAAGAGACGATCAAGCCCAGTGCCAGCGACGTAGCCAATGCCCTAGATCAGCTCGACCTTTGATTTTTAGAGATTTCAAAAATTTTTAGAGTTTCTTTATCGAGTTCCTCACGTAGTCGGCTCTCGGTACGTAAAAATTCGATTTGATCTGGAATCTCTTCTTGATCGAGAAAAAAGCTGCCAAGCTCGTCTTCAATTTTCACTAGACGTTTTTTGTAATGTTCGGTCAGTTCGAGACTCAGCCCCAATGAATTTTTATACAGATCAATGGACGTCGCCTCTTTCGGCTGACCTCGCACATTTTCAAGCGCGGCTTTCGTGACCTTGGTCAAAGCCCTCACGTCAAATGGCTTTTCTAAAAACCCATCGGCTTCAAGTTCAAAAGCTCGCAAAAGGTGCTCTTTGGTCGCGTAGCCTGAAACGACAACAAATGGCAAGTCAGGCATAATTGAACCTATTTGATTTCTTAGCTCAAATCCGTTCATCCCGGGCATTTTAATATCTGCGATCATTAAATTGGGCCGATAACCTTCTTGTATCGCTTTAGAAGCCTCAACCGGAGACTCAAAGCCTCGAACATTGTACAGGCCTTCAAACAAATCTTGAACTAGCTCAAGTAGACCCACCTCATCATCCACGACACATACACTCGATGGCACACTAAACCTCCAAATTTGAGTTGATTATAAATCAACTCAGTTTATAAATGAAGAGGTATATAAGGAGATCCTGTTTGTCAGTGCTTATTGATAAACAACTTTTAAACTGTCGCTTGGACGTCTTGTCGCGTCGGTTACTCGTCGACACCTTTGTTGTCGGCCAAGACGATCACCGCCTGGATGAAC
>JBGSQJ010000108.1:0-2417 GCA_041738165.1 Bdellovibrionales bacterium | reverse complement strand
TCCAGTTTCATAATGAAACACTCAAATACACTTAAAGGTTCAAAATGAGACACCGATGAGATTGGTAGCAAGAATTATCCCTCGGTGTGGATAGTCTACACCGCAAGCGTCACGGACTTGATGCTTGAATCTTCAAGGAGGAGGAACATGGGGTTACGTATTAATACCAATACAGCTTCACTCAATGCCCAGAGAAATCTTATGGGTACGAAGCTTGGTTTGGATAAGAGCTTAGAACGTTTGAGTTCTGGGTATCGAATCAACCGAGCCGGAGATGATGCTGCGGGACTCGCGATCAGCGAGAACCTAAGAGCCCAAATAAGAGGTTTAAAGCAAGCCTCTCGTAACGCTCAAGATGGAGTTTCACTCGTGCAAGTTGCTGAAGGCAGCTTAAACGAAATCAGCTCGATCTTGATTCGATTGCGCGAACTCTCAGTACAGGCCGCATCAGATACGATCGGTCCAGTTGAGCGTCAGTTCTTGAACGTGGAATATGACCAGCTCGTATCCGAGGTGGATCGTATTGCCGATGGAACTGAATTCAACGGCACTCAACTTTTGAGTGGAACTGGGTCCATCTTGGATTTCCAAGTTGGAACGCGTAACGATCCGAATATCGACCGCCTGTCATTTGACGCCTCTAAGGCCGACGCGAACAGCGCCGCTTTGGGTGTGAATCTGACTTCGGTGGCCGACAAAGCCAGCGCGCAAAACACTCTCTCAGCGATCGACCAAGCGATTGTGTCGGTGTCAGCTATGCGAGCGGATTTCGGAGCGATTCAAAACCGACTACAAAGCACGATCAGCAACTTAGCTGTCAGTGTTGAAAATATGTCGGCTGCCAATTCACGAATACGAGATGTGGATGTGGCCGAAGAAACTGCAGAGCTCACACGCAACAACATTTTGTTGAATGCGGGCACTAGTGTACTTGCGCAAGCGAACCAAACTGCGCAATCAGCACTCGGCCTTTTGAACCGTACCTTTAGCTAAGGGTTTGGGGGTTCGCCCCCAGCTCTAACTTAAGGAACTGGTTCATGGTCTTTAGCTCACATTGGGGGAGTCATGGATGACTTCGCCCAAACCCCGAAGCGACTTGTAGTCGCGCCGATTCGATCTTAAAGTTTCCTGCGATTAAGGGGGGGACCCTTCCCCCCTTTTTTAGGTGCCAGGTTCCGAATCCGGGACGCACCGCACAGCGAACGCCATTCCATTTGCATCTCACGCCCGGCTCACAAGCTGCATTCACTTTTAAAAATGCCAAGACCCCGTACGATTTTACAGAATGAGTTTCCCTATCACATACGCGCGAGATCGGTGAATAGAGAGCAGTTTCAAATTCCATTAGATGAAGTTTGGAATATCATGTGCCGGCAATTGACCTATCTTTGCTGGGCCTATGACCTGAAGATTCATGCCTTTGTGCTCATGAAGAACCACTTTCACCTTCTGGCGACAACTCCTCACGCCAATCTAAGCGAAATCATGGCGAACTTTATGAAAGAGACGAGTCGCGTTATCAATGAGACCAGTGGGCGCATCAATCAGGCCTACGGCGCAAGGCACTCACGCAGCGTGATTCCGAGCCAGCGTTACTATCTACACGCTTATAAATATGTCTATCGCAATCCAGTTGCGGCTGGAGCTGTGGATCTCTGCGAGAACTATCCCTACAGTACACTCAACGGGCTTCTGGGCTTTAGTCGATTGGAGGTTCCTGTTTGCGAAGATACCCTGCTTTTCGACGATGTTTTGGGAACTCTTGATTGGTTAAATACGGACCCAGAAAAAGAGCTTTGGCAAATGGTCGGGGTCGCCATGCGCAAGAAGACCTTTCAACTGCCCAAATCGGACTCACACCGTAGACATAGGTTGGAGTTTGACGCTCTGTGACCCGGATTCGGAACCTGGCACCTTTAAGACGGAAATAGAGATGCCGATGAGGATTCGCAAAGGTTTGGTGGAAAAACGAAATGTTGCAGCGAAGTCTTGTCATTCTACAGTCGAGCCTTTTTTTTCTGGCCCTTGGTGCTGGAACATTCATTCAAGCTCAAGAAGTCCAAACCGTTGATCGAAAGCCCGCCGAACAAATTGCAAATCCCGACACCAACGAGACAACGATCGAAGAAATCATATCTGAGGCCAGCTCAACCAACGGTTGGGATACAAATAAGCCAGCGCAGCCGCTTAAACCCAAAACGCCAAAAAAAACCAAAGCAACGAAAAAAAATTGCTACCCTAAACACCTAAAACATCTGGTGAAAAACTGCTCCGCCGACTGCAAGGATATCCAAAAAAATGTCGAGGCGATTGTAGGGAAATCATTGGCCTCGTGCTACTTAGACCTTTTCAAAAAAGAATCGACCTGCAGCTACAAGTGCTCACAGCCTAAGGGCTGGGCATGCAACAAATATGAA
>JBGSQJ010000074.1:0-6424 GCA_041738165.1 Bdellovibrionales bacterium | reverse complement strand
GATATCGCCGTCGGCTTTCACGTCTTCAAGCGTTCCGCGCAGGGTTTCGACAGAATTGACAGTTGTGCATTTTGTGCCGAGATAAGACGTGGTTTCAAAAACAACTTGTTTACCTTCAGTCGTTAACGAGATGGTTTGCATTCCACCAAGTGGTGACCGATAGCACTCTGAGACGTAAGCGCCAGAGATTCCCCAAGACTCAACAATGTCGGTGGGCGTTGGTTTACCTGGTGCGGGACTGCCGCCGCCTGAGTTGTCACCTGAGCCACTCATTTTTAAAGAACAATTGAGCAATGTGAAACTGGCCGCGATCAAAATCGCCGCGAAGATCTTATTTTTTGTAGTCCGCATAGAAAACCCCTATCGTTGGAATGTCGCCTCAGTAAAAGAAGCTTTTCAAAGACCTCTAGCTCAAACACCCGAGCCGTCACAATTGGATAGAAATGAAATGTGGGGATTCTAAAGGCAAGTGCGCACAATTTGTGCGCCGCTTAGCCGCGATCGAGTTTGAGAAGCCACTGAGGAAAATCAATTGATGCCGATTTGGATTGCAGCAAGTTGTAGAAAACCAGATTTCGCATCACGAGCCGAATGTAGGTGCGTGTTTCTTCGTAGGGGATCTCTTCAATAAATTCGAGAGGATCACCTCTAAAACGAACACTCATCCAATTTCGAATAGCTCTATCGGATGCGTTGTAGGCCGCGACGGCCAATATAAATTGACCCTTGTGCCGCTCGAGAAGTTCTTTGAGGTGCGCCGCCCCTGCTTGAATGTTGACCTCGGGTTCAAACAGATCATCCATGGATTCATAGGGAATGCTGTAGCGCTTTGAAAGTTCACTCGCCACTTCGGGCAGGATTTGCATTAGGCCAAACGCATCTGCGGCCGAACGCGCTCGTTTTTCAAAAGCCGACTCCTGGCGCATGATCGAGTAGATCAATTCTTCTTGTACCCCGTAAGTCAGCGCCGCAGATTTGACTTCCGAGTTCCAGGGTAGGGGAAACAACAAATCCGGGTGACTTGCCAAAATTTGCTCACGCTCTTCGCTTTTAAGTTCATAAAGTACGCCATACAGATTTTGATAAAGACCGCCCTTGGCGTAGTACTTAAAGAGGTTGAACCATCCGGTCGTGTCGGTTTTCTTGGATCTCTTATAATCTTGGCTTGCGATATCTAAAAACCGATTCAATGATTCGTGCTCATCTAGTAAGGCCAGCCAATCTGCAATTTTGGTGTCGAAGGGGAGTTCAACTTCGGGCTCTGTATTAGAGTCTGCCGACTTCATGCGAATGGCGGTGCCCAGCTCTCGGTGCGCTAGTAGGCCGTAATAGCCAATCGGGTCTTCACTTTGAAGCTTTTCAAAGATCACATTGGCCTCGTCTTTTCGGCCGCCGTCTTTTAGAGTTCGACCTTGCCAGAACCGCGCCCGGGCTCGAACAAAATCAGATTCGGTGCGCTCGGCCAGCTCATTGAATAAGAGGTGCGCTTGCTCGAGTCCTTTTCGGCTGCGCTCATTCCATGCCAAATACCAAAGAATCTTTTCGCGAAGATTTTGATCTCGAATGGGTTCGGCTAGAGCTTTGTTCAAGTAACTCGAGACTTGATCTAATTCGCGCCGTTCTTCGGCCATTCGGCCCATTAACCAATAGAGTTCGGCCCGAGATTCCCAGCCTTTCATTTTCTTCTCGAGGCGAGAAAAAATCTGCCTGGCGGCTCCCGCTTCACCTTGGGTCCATAGGGCACGGGCCCTGTAGATTTCGGCGTCGAACATCCCGTGTTTCAAGGTTTTATTTTTTGGCGACTTAGCGACATATTTTCGCAAAAATAGGACTAAATCTTGGCACGCTCTAAGGTGCATATCGATTTGTCTTGAATTCTTATAGGCCAAGCGAATGCCTTTAAGGGCGCTGATTTTTTGAGCGAATGTGGTGCTTTTGGCTTTCAATACTCGTTGATAATATTTTTGGGCTGAATCAAAGTCTCGGGCTTTTCGAAAGTCTCCGGCAATAGCGAGCGCGTCTTTGATTTTAGGTTTTGGATTAAGCCTGGGTGCGACTCCATAGAGTCTTTTTTCAAGAATCGGAATTTGATCAAACGCATTTGTTTGCTTAGCCAATTGAATTGCTTTTTGAATCCATTCGACTTTTTCTTTTTGCGGAAGTTTTTGTTTGGATTTTTCAACCGTTAAAGAAAGCAGTTCAGGTAGCTGCGATTCACGTTCCGCTTTTCTCAAAGCCACATCCAGGCGAAGTTCGTCCAGCCAAAGCGGCCAGGCCGACTTTTGCATGGATACTTGGCCAACGTCAGGGCACACATCGATGGCTCTCAGGCTTGCCAATTGATAAAGCGGAAAATCATTGTCTATGCTGAGCTCTCGGTAGATCAAGCAAGCCTGCTCGGCGTCCGTCTTTTCACTGGCTCGAGCCTTGCTATAGGCTTTGTGCCATTTCATATCGCGCTCGAGATCAGTAGAGCGAGTAGGGCCATTGACGGGAGCGGATTTACACCCCATCGCCAAAATCACTCCGAATAAAAAGAGGCCTCTTACAAAGCTCATCTTAATAAGTCTAGGGCACGTGAGGTCGACCTACAAGCGTTTGGGAGAAGTCACGACTACGACCACACCTGTCACAACGAGCACCGCGCCCAAAAATCCCCGCCAATGAATGGGTTCACCTGAAATCCAGGTGACTTGCATCTGCGTAAGGTAGGTCATAATGACAAGTGTCAGAAGTGGATTCATTGCGATAATGACACTGACATGGGTCGCAGGTATTCGGCGAATCGCCTCGCTGAGCGCCCCATAGGCGACTATCGTATTGAAGCTTAAGAAAACGAGCAGCCCAGCGCTGGTCAAGGTCAAATGATTGAGCTCCGACCACTCGACTGTGGGCCAAAGCAGAATGGTCGAAATCGCATAGATCAACAGATTGAGCTTTTGAGGTGCTTGAGTTTTAAGAAGTTGCTTTTGAGCCAGGGCAAAAATCATCCAAGTGATCGCCGCGAAAAAAAGCCAGAGGTTTCCCTCTTGAAAGCGGTCAATGTTAACCACCGACACAAGAATTTGATCCCAGTAAAAAAATGCAAATCCAAAGACTGCGGTCATGAGCCCGGCAAATTGCCAGGGCCCTGGGCGCTCATTAAAAAGATAAATACTTGAAAACGCAAAACCCATCGGGGCGAGCTGAATCATAACCTGCGCATTGCTGGCCGAGGTGAGTTCGACGCCTTTCATAAAGCCAAAGTAATTGCCCGCCATCATTACGCCGCCGAGCAGCCCAAGCCATGGTGGATTTTTTAGAACTTCGAGATAAGACCGTTTGAAAAGAGCAAAACCAGCCAAAAGAAGCGCCGTGGCCACCGACATGCGAACCCAAACAATCGTTCCGGATGAAAAATATTGCAGTGAAAACTTAAGTGCAATGGCCAAAAAAGCCCAGCTTAAGGCGGTCGTCGCCGCCATCAAGAGGCCAATGGTTCTTTGGCTCACAATACGGCTGTTTCGAGCCTTCGAATTCTTTCTTCAAGTGGTGGATGGGTTGAGAATAGCGCCATCATTGAACTTCTGGTTCTGCCAGAAATTTGAAGTGTCGCCATTCCTTCATGCGCCTTTTCGGCAATCGGTTGACCATAAACATTTCTGAGAGATTTAAGGCCCGCAAGCATTCGCTCACGCCCAGCAAGCCTTGCACCGCCGCTGTCAGCTCGAAACTCTCTGGCGCGTGAAAAATAACAAACGACCAAGCTGCCGAGTAGACTTAAGACGATCTGTAGCCCGTAAAACAAAAGCATCTGAACCATGGGCCGCGATCGTTCATCGACTTGACCTGCAACTACGCTTGAGATCAAGCGAGCCACAATCAAGACCAAGGTATTGATCACGCCTTGAAGCAAAGTCATCGTCACCATATCGCCGTTGGCGATGTGCGCGACTTCGTGGCCGATTACTCCTTCGACCGAGTCTTTGTCCATACGGTGAAGTAAGCCAGTGCTTACGGCAACCAACGATCTTGCCTTCGTTGGGCCTGTGGCAAACGCGTTTATATCTTCACTTTCATAGTATCCAACCTCGGGCATCGCCGGCAGGCGAGCGGCCTGCGCGAGACTGTAAACAGTGTCCACGAGCCAGCGTTCTTGAGGGTTGTTGGTTTTTGGGTCAATGACCTTTACGCCCATGGTCCACTTGGCCATCTTTCGCGAGATAGCCAAATTGATGAGTGCGCCACCAAACCCAAGAATCCCGTAGAAAATCCATATAGTGGTTTCGCCGCTGATTTGAATTCCAAATGCGGCCGTCACAAAATTGAACACAATCGAGAGCGTGACCAGAATCAGGGTGTTCACGAGCGCGAACAAAAACATTCTTTTTACAAATGACCACATAGCAACTCATCTCCTTTGGTCTAGTCCAATCAAAATGTGTGGTTAAGGCCGACTTCTGTCAAGTCCCGGCCTTGAGTGAAGCCCAAAAGGCTCCGAAAAACCATACAGGGCCAAGGAGCATCATTAAAATGCGGCGACTTTTTTTCAAAGTTTCGATCATCACGTTATCTACGATATTGGCAGCATCGTTTTACTGGCCTGAGGTTCTCTGGTCTATGACCATCCTCGGACCGTTGTTTTTAATAGGCTTTTTTGATGCGATTCAAACCAAACAAGCTATTCGGAGAAACTTTCCGGTCATCGGAAACCTTCGCTATATTTTCGAGCTTATTCGCCCTGAACTTCAGCAGTACTTTGTTGAGTCCAACCAAAGCGGTCGGCCGATTCCGAGAGAAATTCGATCGGTGGTTTATCAACGCGCTAAAGGGCAACTTGAGACTCAGCCGTTCGGAACTCAACTTGACGTGCATCAAGAGCATTATGAATGGGTCAATCACGCGATCGTTCCTGTTGAAGTTAAACTCGACGATATTCGCATCAAAGTTGGCGCGAAGAACTGCAAAAAACCCTACTCAGCCAGCCTGCTGAATATCTCAGCGATGAGCTACGGAGCTTTGTCGTCGGCAGCGATCTCGGCTCTGAACTTAGGTGCCAAAGAGGGGCGCTTTGCGCATAACACCGGTGAAGGCGGCGTAAGCCCTTATCATCTTTTGGGCGGCGATTTGATTTGGCAAATTGGCACAGGCTACTTTGGCTGCCGAACTCCAGAGGGGCATTTTAGCCCTGAGGCTTTTAAAGAACGCGCGTCTCTCGACAACGTCAAAATGATTGAAATCAAATTGTCTCAAGGGGCTAAGCCGGGCAAAGGCGGAATCCTGCCAGGCGCGAAGGTCAACAAAGAGGTCGCCGGAATTCGTTTGGTTACAGAGGGCAAAGACTGCATTTCGCCAAGTGCTCATTCTGAATTTTCAACGCCTATCGAACTTTTGCAATTCGTCGACAGACTGCAGGAGTTGAGTGGGCGAAAACCCGTGGGCATAAAGCTTTGCGTGGGCAAGTGGCACGAGTTTTTGGCCCTTTGCAAAGCTATGGTCGAGACCGGATTGATGCCGGATTTTATCACAGTCGATGGCGGTGAAGGTGGCACGGGAGCTGCGCCCCTAGAGTTTGCCAATCACGTTGGCACTCCGCTTGAAGACGGGTTGACGTTTGTTGTGGATGCCCTCAGAGGGTTTGGGTTAAAAGATCAAATTCGCGTGATTGCAGCGGGCAAAGTGTTTACGCCTTTTGATATCTTAAAACGATTGGCGCTCGGCGCCGACATGTTGGGTTCGGCAAGAGGAATGATGTTGGCCCTTGGCTGTATTCAAGCGCTTCGGTGCAACTCCAATGAGTGCCCTGCCGGTGTGGCGACTACAGATCGCGCTTTGGCTGCAGGTCTGCATGTGCCATCTAAAAAAGAGCGGGTGAGACGTTTTCATCACGAAACTGTGCACCACTTTGTCGAGCTCTTAGGTGCGTTGGGGCTCAATCACCCTGGTCAAATTCAAAGATCAGACGTGCATAGGCGCATGGTGAATCAAGAAGTGCGAACTCTTGAAGATATTCACCCGAGCATGGAAGTCGGGGCGCTCCTCGATTCGAACAAGTGGAGTCAGCTGCCCTCGAAATGGAAGGTGGCTATGAGCGCGGCTCACACGCACACCTTCAAATCAGAACCGAACAAAACTCAAAAGAGTTACTTGGGTGTTGGATGAGTAAAAACGACCAAGCTCTGACCCCGTTCGCTGGCGCGTGACCTTGTCTTCGTAGGACAAAATAAAATTGATATTTTCAGACAGCGGAAACCGAGTCACCGGACCAGTTTTTACGAGACGTTCACCCGGTTTTGATTTGTTTTCGGCGTCGGATTTATTCCAGTAGTCGTCTTCGGCGCCCAGGCTCCAACCTACGCCAAATTTAGGATTGAACTTTCCCCACGCGGTCACCCAGTGATCGAGCGCGATTTGTTTGGTCGAAGAAACGGCCTCTACCGGGTAG
>JBGSQJ010000022.1:0-11340 GCA_041738165.1 Bdellovibrionales bacterium | reverse complement strand
ATATGAGCGCCAAGAGCGCATCAATTATATACGAAACTTCATTCGCTCAGCCTATGAGCGGGGCTATGAGGTCGAGCTCGACCAGAACCTACGCGTTGTCGGGGTTAAGAAAATCAACAAAACAGTCAAAATCAATATCGACCAGATAGTCGAAAGATTAGCCCAGCAGGGCCGATAAACGAGTTGCTTTAGCACTTCGCACAACTCTAAACTAATCAGCGTATTCAAACTGAGAGAGGTTGCAATGTCGCGATTGAGTTTAATCACGTTGGTGTTCAGTTCGTTTGTTTTGTCTTCTATTTTAACTGGATGTGGACCTCGGCAATTCGTCAAAGGGGATTATGACGAAAACGTCGAAGACACTAATTTACTGACCGACAAATGGTCCGAGTCCGACATGCAGCGGGCAGTGAAAGAGTTGGTCGCAAGTGCGGTCAGTCACCCAGCCATTGCCGGCGCCAAGAGGCCGCCCATTGTGATGGTCACTCGGCTACAAAACAAGACCAGCGAGCACATCGACACTCAAAGCGTCACTGATATGTTTACGGTTGAGCTCATGCGAACCGGCAAAGTCACTTTTGTAGACAAAGCGGCGCGCGAAGACATTTCTGAGGAATATGACTATCAAGATTCAGGGATGGTTTCGCGTGAAACCAAGAAAGGCAAAGGCGGCCAGGTTGGTGCCGACTTTATTATGAACGGCCGAGTGGATTCAATTGTCCAAGAGGCGGGTCGAGACAAAACCATCTATTACAAAATCACTATGAATCTGACGAATCTTAAAACGGGCTTGATTCAGTGGACAGACCACAAACAGATTCGCAAGAAGTTCAAAAAGAAGCGCGTAGGGTTGTAAAATCATATGCGCAGTCTGTTTTGCGGGATTTTGATCCTGGCAGTTACGGGATGTGCGAGTTACCAGACACAACTCAAAGACTTCCGAGGAACTCTACGTGGCGGTGAACCAGAAAAGGCCGCCGCCAAGGTCGAAAAGAAAGCCTTTGCCGACGGCGACGATCAAGTTGTCTATTTGCTTGAGTACGCGACGGCGAAACAATTGGCCAAGGATTATACCGCGAGCAACAAGGCCTTTCTAAAGGCCGAAGCCCTAACCGATATCAAAGACTATCATTCGGTATCTCGAATCACGGGCTCAATGCTGCTCAATCAAGGCATGGTTCAATATAAGGGTGATGACTACGAGAAAATATTGATCAACGCCATGTTGGCTATCAATTTTCTGATGTTAGATCAAAAGGACGCAGCACTAGTTGAATGCCGCAAGCTCAATGACAAGCTTTATAAATTCCGCTATGAGGGCAAAAAGAAATACGATCAAAACCCCTTTGCCTTTTATCTATCTGCTCTCATATGGGAATCCGATCACAATTGGGACAACGCCTATATTGATTTCGAAAAGGCCTACAAATTGAACCCTAACATCCCCTATCTCAAAGAAGATCTGATTCGCTCAGCAAAAAATGCTCAGCGCCAAGACACGGCGGCAAAGTGGAGTCAGCAGTTTACAAAAGCAAAGCCATACGACATGAAGAAGCAGGGCGAAGCCGTGTTGATCTATCAGCAAGGATGGGGCCCTCAAAAGCGGCCAAATCCCTCATTTCCAAAAGTTCCTAAGCTCTACCCAACCCCATCTCAAACTGTGAGGGCACGTTTTGAAGTGGAGGGCGGCGCCAAAGAGATGTCCCAAGAGGTGGTCAGCATCACAGATGTCGCCATCAAGACGTTAGATGACCAATATGCCGGACTTGTGGCTTCAAGGATCGCGGGCGTGGCGACGAAGGCTGTTGTTGCCGATCAGTTAAGGCAAAAAAATCAACTGCTTGGCGATCTCGCGTGGATTGGGTTGAACATTGCCGACCAAGCCGATTTGCGCCAGTGGCTCAGCCTTCCGGCGTCTTTTCAGGTCGCTAAAATCAGGTTGGCTCCGGGGACATATCGTATGAGAGCCGTGGGGTTAGATCGTTCGGGAAATCCGACAGGCGAAGAGTCTGAATGGTTCGAGGTCAAAATAAAGGCCCGGCAAAAGCAGTTTTTGAATTGGCGAAGCCTTAAATAGCAAAAGGCTGGCGATAACCTCTAAAAATTTCTTCTTGATTTGTTTGCTCTTATCGCGCCTCATAAAAATATGGGGGGTGCCAAAGTGCTGCGATTCATAAAACAGTCAGTGGTTCTATTCGTTGGTGTTTTAGTGGCGGCCCCTTCAGCCTTCGCGGGGTGGGAGCAGCAAGAACTTCTCAAAGAAGTGGACACACGAGATCCCCAGGAGATCGTGGCTGAATTGGTCCAGTTTCCAGAAATTTTGAACTACCTGAACGCAGAAAATCTCATTTCACCATCTAGGGTGAAGGTGCTGCGTTTTTCAGCAAGAGTGGCCAGGTACCTCTGGCAAAATGATGACGAGTGCAACATCAAAGAGCCGGGTTCCGTCGAGCCGGTCGAAATGTCCGCGAGTCATGCGGAATTCATACATGAGTCTAGGCCAAGCAAAACTTGGGTGATTGACGTTTTAAGCTCTCACCCGGATCCGTGTTCGGCTAAGGGTCTTGGCGTTTCCACCTCATTGGCTAGGGTGGTTTCGAAGTCGCTTTAAAAATAAAAAACCCCTGCTTTTTGGCAGAGGTCTTTAAAAGGGATCAATGAGCTTTGGGAAGCTGTCGTTACTGACCCAAAGTGCGATTTGAATTGGGAAGATCTGGAAGATCGTTGCCCATTCCTCGCTCAAGTTCTTTAGCCGCTGTCGCTGCATTTGCAGCCGAAGCTACACGCTCATCCAAAGACTTTTTCATGTCATCAGATGAAGCCTTGCCGCTGTCGAGCCGCTGAGCCGCTTCGGCTTGCGCCTGAGCTTGCTTCTCGGCGTAGTCTTGAGGGAATGCCCCAAGTTTCGCCAAGTAACTTGAAATGCTGCCGTTTCCGTTTTGGATAATTTCACGCAGTGTGAAAAGTGGCGCATATTGTGATGCCTTTTTCTCTGATTCAAAAATGATCTGAGTCAAAGTGGCTGCCGTGATATCGTTCTTGGTCTTGTTGTCGATCACCATAACGTCTTCGCTGGCGCGAATCATTTTGGCGATATCGTCCAAGGTCACGTAGCAGCTCTGTTGTGTGTCATAAAGCTTACGGTTCTGATACCGCTTAATAATCTTTGTCTTCGCGTTTGGCCTGCTAGTCATCATTTCTTGGTTCACCAAAGCCTCCCTCTAAAAATGACTCCCTCTGTAAAACAGCGGCCAACGTAGTCTCGGGCGCCACAGCTTGTCAAGCGTCCCAACTGGAGTCTTTCAATAATTTCAAGAACTAAGACACAACGTGGCACCTGCCCTCATAGGGTCAGACACAAGAGGCCCCGATATGCGGTTAGTCAAATCCCTCACAAGGCCAGACTAACGGCCTGAGGCCATTGGTCCAACTACCTGTAATTACGTATTTTTATCGTAACTATAAGGATCCATTAAAAGTCGCATCTGGTGCAGTTTTGAGGGCCAGAATCGTCAAGATTTTCCACGAAAAATCCGATTTTAAAAGCATGAGTGGAAGAAGAGTTTCCCAGAAAGGTACCAAAATGAAAAAACTTCTCTGGGGGATTTTCGCAATTCAGCTGGGGGGTTCGCTCGGCTGTTCAACTTTGGGACTGGGCGGTGGCTACCCTGACTCCGCATTGAGCAACCCGAATCCTGCTCCCGCGAGCATGGCGCCACCCGAATTTGCCAATGGTGGAACATCACCGTTGCTAGACGAAACTTACCTGAACAGCCAAGCGGATTATCACTTCACCATGGGTGAAACCATGAGCTATGCGGGTCAATCTGAAAAAGCCATAGAAGAATACAAGCTCACCTTGGTTTACGATCCCAAGTCTGTGCACGTGAGGCTGCGCCTTGCGTCTGAGTACGTGCGAATCGGCATGGTGACAGAGGCCATTGAGCAAGCTGAAGTGGCTATTGAAATGGAGCCGGCCAGTATCGAGGCTCGCATGGTGCTTGGCGGACTGCTCACTGGGCTTAAAATGTTCAGGCCCGCTCGCGAGCAATTTGCCGAGGTGCTGAAGCTTTCTCCCGACCATCCGGAGGCCTCAATTTATCTGGGCGCGCTTTTGGCAGAAGAGAAAAAATACGATCAAGCTGTCGCCTATTTTGAAAAGCTAGCCAAAAACACAACTTTTTCGACACCTGAGCGTGCCCATTATTTCATTGGGCGTGTGCGCGCCGAACAAGGTAAGGAGTTCTACCCTAGTGCCAAGTCGGCTTTTGCTAAGGCGCTTTCAGTTCGCCCGGACTTTCCAGAGGCGACCATGGCTCTTGCCAATGTACTAAAAGCATCAGGCGAAACTTTAGAAATGGAGAAGCTGCTTGATTCTTATCAAGATAAGTTCGGACCAGATCGCGAGATGGCTAGATATCTAAGTCAATCCTATTTGGAACGAGAAGAGTTTGTAAAAGCCCTCGAACAGCTCGAGATATTGGATGGCTTTGAGCGGGACAATCTCAATGTTAAAATTCAAATTGCGTTGATTTTGATTGAGCAACAAAAGTATGAACCCGCGGCTCAACGCTTAGAAGATGTGCTGGTTCAGGCTCCCGACTCAGACAAGGTGCGATATTATCTTGGAGCGGTCTACGAAGAGATTAACAAAAACGACATGGCGATTGAGCACTACTCAAAGATCTCTTCAGAAAGTACGTATTTTCCAGACGCTTCTGTTCACATAGCCAATCTGTATAAAAATCAGGGAAATCTGGTGAAGGCCATCTCGCACATGGAAAATGCCATCGCCGAACAGAGCGAGGCCCCTCACATGTATGCCTTTTTGGCGACCCTGCTCGATGAAGCCAAAACCTACAAAAAAGCCGTAACGATGCTGTCGGCTGCGGTCATCAGATTTCCAACCAACCCCCAGCTTCGATTCTTTCTTGGTACGATGTACGACCGAACTGGCAATCGAGATGAGACGATTGCCGAAATGAAAAAGGTGATTGAGACGGACCCACAGCATGTTCAGGCGATGAACTACTTAGCGTACACGTATGCTGAGCTCGGTCAAAATTTAGATGAAGCGATGGACCTAGCGCGCGCGGCTCTTCGTCTGCAGCCCAGCGATGGTTACATTCTCGATACGATTGGTTGGATTCATTTTAAGCGCGGCGAAACTGAAAAGTCGATTGAGATGCTCGAAGCGGCATACCGACTGAAATCATCAGAGGCGATTATTGCGGAGCACCTGGGTGACGCCTATCTACGAAATCAAATGTGGGGCAAAGCTCAAAAAATGTACCAGCGAGCGGCGCAACTTGAGCCTGATCGCGACAGAAATCAGAAAATACACGAAAAAATCGCGAATCTTCGGTTGCAAAAACAAACACCAACTCGAAGCCCAGCGAGCCTTTCAAACTCATTTGCAGAGTAATCTCTTTGACAGATTTAGCCCTCGACGCAATAATCGAGGGCTATGAAACTTTCTAATATTTTTATTTTCATGATGCTGTCTTTTCTTGTGGGTTGCGCGTCGACGCCGCTTAAACTTCAAAAATTTAATGACAGAAACTGGCAGGGCCGGGCCCTGGTGCGAGATCGAGCCCAAGGGGCTTCTTATATAATCAATGTGAATTTCAATGCGAAACGCGGCAAGGCTGTGCGAATGGATGTGACCGACACATTGAACACGCCGGTGGCCAGCCTTCTGAACCAAGGCGGTGACGTCAAATATGTGATCTATCGCTCTAAAAAGTTTTTTTACGGAGCTGCTCAGCCCAATGTGATGAAGCCTATTTTGTCGATTCCTTTTGACCCCAGGTGGATCGAAAGCATTTTGTTTGACGAACCGATTGCAGAAAAAAGCTGGTCATGCACCAAAGACAAAGCGGGACTTTTGTCTGAGTGTAAAGACTCTGTGACAGGATTAACCGTTCGATGGATGGGCCGAAGTGGTTCTCGAAAAACAGTAGAGATCACCCACGCGATGGCTGAGGTGCAAATCAATTTCAAAGAATTTAGGTCTAAAGTCGAGAATAGAAATAACTTATTCGAGCTAGAAGCCCCTCAGGGATATCAGAAGCTTCGCGTACGCTAGTTTGTACTATCACGAGAAGAATTCCCCATTGTCCGTTGCTGAATGAGACGATTTCGTACGATAATGTAGAAGCAGGGTTCAATATTGGACTCTACTCTATGATCAGGGGGGCAAATGGCTACGGATTCAGGCCGATCCAACATAAACGATCTCATTCGAAGTCTGCAGAAATCGAACAACTATCAAGATCTCAGTTGGCAGGGAAGCTTCGAAGATTACCTGAATTTGATCAGAGAGAATCCAAAAATAACTCGAAACTCTTTTCAGCGCATGTACGACATGATTATGGAGTCTGGGACTTCAGACTATGTCGACGTCAAAAAACAAATTGTTCATTACAAATTTTTCGATGATGGCGAGAATGACGGTAAAGATGCGGTCTACGGCGCTGACATCCCGTTGATGAAGTTGGTGAATGTTTTGCGCGCCGCCGCTCTTGGCTATGGCACAGAAAAGCGTGTCATATTGCTTCATGGCCCAGTGGGCTCGGCTAAGTCCACGATCTGCCGCCTGCTGAAGCAAGGTCTTGAGCGCTATTCCAAATCGCCCAATGGTGCACTTTACACTTTTGAGTGGATCGATGAGGCCGGAGCTCACGAAGACATTTTTGGCAAAGACTGCCGCGTTTTCGCAAGCCCCATGCATGAGGAGCCACTCTTGGTTCTGCCTATTGAAATGCGCGAGGCGATTTGTGATGAATTGAACCGGGGAGCCAAGGGTGATTTTAGAATCCAGATTTCTGGCGAGCTTTGCCCGCCGAGCCGTTGGATCTTTAAGTCATTGATGGAGCGCTACCATGGCGATGTGACAAAGGTGCTTGAGCATGTTCGGGTTAAGCGTCTTTTGCTCTCTGAAGCTGACCGAATTGGGATTGGCACTTTTCAACCCAAAGATGAAAAAAATCAAGACAGCACAGAGCTGACTGGCGATCTCAATTATCGAAAAATTGCTGAGTATGGCTCAGATTCGGATCCACGGGCCTTTAATTTTGACGGAGAATTTAACGTCGCCAATCGGGGAATGATTGAGTTTGTCGAGGTGCTCAAGCTCGACGTTGCGTTCTTGTATGATCTCTTGGGTGCGTCTCAGGAACATCGAATTAAGCCCAAAAAGTTCGCCCAAACTCATATCGATGAGGTCATTATTGGTCACACGAATGAACCTGAGTACCGTAAACTTCAAGACAATGAGTTTATGGAGGCCTTGCGCGATCGAACTGTGAAAATCGACATTCCCTACATCACCAAATTGCGCGATGAAGTGAAAATTTATAAGAAGGACTTCAATAGCAAAGTGCTTCGCGGGGTGAGCATTGCGCCTCACACCATTGATATGGCGGCCATGTGGGGAATTTTAACTCGGCTTGAGAAGCCCAAAAAGGCGAATCTCACTCGCCTACAAAAACTCAAACTTTACGATGGCAAGACTTTGCCGAATTACACAGAAGACAATATTAAGGAGCTTCGCAAAGAGGCCAAGCGAGAAGGGCTAGAGGGGATTTCACCAAGGTATATTCAGGACAAACTCTCGAACTCGATTGTGATGGCACAACAGATGAATAAGGGCTCTGTAAATCCGTTCATGGTTCTAAATGAATTGCAGGCGGGCCTCAAGCACCACTCTTTGTTGGCCAACGAAGAACTTAAGCAAGACTACAAGGAACTCTTGAGTATCGTAAAACAAGAATATGAAGAGATTATCAAGGCCGAAGTTCAAAGAGCTATTTCGGCCGACGAGAGCGCGCTTCAAAGGCTTTGCGGGAACTACATAGACAATGTAAAGGCGTACACCCAAAAAGAAAGAGTGCGAAATCAGTTTACGGGGTTGGATGAGGAGCCAGATGAGCGGCTCATGCGATCCATCGAAGAGAAAATTGAGATTCCTGAATCTAGAAAAGATGATTTCAGACGCGAGATCATGAATTACATCGGCGCGCTTTCGCTAGAGGGTAAAAAGTTTGATTACAAAACCAATGAGCGATTGCACAAGGCGCTTGAGCTCAAGCTTTTTGAAGATCAAAAAGATTCTATTAAGCTCACAAGTTTAGTTTCGAGTGTGACCGACAAGGACACACAAGAGAAAATCGATATTGTGAAAACACGGCTTATTAAAGAATTTGGCTACGATGAAATTTCAGCAACCGATGTTCTTCACTATGTGGCTAGCATATTTGCTAGGGGAGACGTCAAAGACAAGAAGTAACTATGGGAATAAGGGAAGATCACAGGCGCTTTCGTGACATTGTCAGAGGGCGCATAAAGCAGAATTTCAAAAAGTATGTCACGCACGGTGAAATGATCGGTAAGCGTGAGAACGACTACGTCAAAATCCCAATCCCTTCTATCGATGTACCAAGATTCAAGTACGGACCAAAACAGTCGGGCGGTGTCGGTCAAGGGCAAGGCGAGGCGGGCGATGCCGTGGATGGAGAACAGCAACCAGGCCAGGGCCAAGCTGGCGATTCTCCTGGCGAGCATTTTTTAGAAGCCGACATCACTCTTGAGGAGTTGGCCGACATATTGGGCGAAGAGCTCGAGCTTCCTCGAATTCAGCCCAAAGGCCACAAAGCGGTGGATTCTAAACAAACTCGATATACGGGAAGAGCGACGGTAGGTCCCGATTCATTGCGACTGTTTAAATCTTCTTTCAAAGAGGCGCTCAAGCGAAGCATCGCGTCTGGTACCTATGATCCCCAGAACCCATTTGTCATTCCGATTCGGCGCGACTTTCGTTTTCGTTCCTACCGAACCAGCGTTAAGCCGCAAGCCAATGCCGTTGTGATCTACATGATGGACGTGTCGGGTTCGATGGGCGATGAGCAAAAAGAAATCGTTCGCTTAGAGAGTTTTTGGATCAACACTTGGTTGAGGCGAAACTATAAGGGCTTGGCGACCCGGTTTATTATTCACGATGCCGCGGCCAAAGAGGTCGACGAAAAAACATTCTTTTCGACCAGCGAGTCCGGTGGAACCTTGATCAGCTCCGCCTATAAACTCTGTAAGAAAATAATTGATGAAGAATTTCCGCTCAACGAATGGAACATTTATCCATTTCATTTTAGTGATGGTGACAATTGGAGCGGCGAGGACACTCGGCTTTGCGTGAAATTGCTCAAAGAGTATTTTTTGCCGAACGTGAACATGTTTGGTTACGGCCAGGTTGAGAGCAAATACGGTTCGGGTCAATTTTTGAAGGATTTAGAAAAAGCATTTACCGGCGATGAACGACTGATTATTTCTCGAATTGAAAATCGAGATCGGATTGTGAATAGCATCAAAGACTTTCTCGGAAAGGGTCGGTAGCCTTGGCCAATTTAACTACGGAGCTTGAAAAAGAGCGAGTCAGAATTCAAAAGGCCGCCGAGGAAGTGGGCCTCGATTTTTACGACACCATTTTTGAATTGGTCACTTACGATGAGTTGAACCAAATAGCTGCCTGTGGTGGCTTTCCTGTTCGCTATCCACACTGGCGTTTTGGTATGGAGTACGAATCTCTTTCAAAGGGCTACGAATACGGTCTTTCAAAGATATACGAGCTGGTGATCAACAACGACCCTTGTTACGCGTACCTAATGGAAGGCAACGAATTTCTCGATCAAAAGCTGGTGATGGCGCACGTTTTTGGACATTGTGATTTCTTTAAAAACAACTACTGGTTTTCGCCAACAAATAGAAAAATGATGGACGTGATGGCGAATCACGCGACCAGGGTTCGCCGATACATGGATCGAATTGGCGTCGAAGAAGTAGAGAATTTCATCGACCTCTGTTTGAGTTTAGAAAACCTCATTGATCGATTTAGCCCGTACACTCCTAAAAAATCGCAAGTGGAAGTTCGTCCGCCACATGATGGCCCATCTGATGGTCGCTTAAAGGTGCATCGCTCTTACATGGACTCTTATATTAATCCCCCTGAATTCTTGGCCGAGCAAAAAGAACGGCAGGTGCAAGAGGCGATGCAGTCGGGCACATTCCCCGCAAAGCCGCAAAGAGACGTTCTTGCCTTTTTGCTCCACAATGCCCCTTTGCAGGCTTGGCAACAGGACGTGCTCTCAATTGTTCGCGAAGAAGCCTACTACTATGCGCCTCAGGGAATGACCAAAATCATGAATGAAGGTTGGGCGTCTTATTGGCACTCCAAAATATTGACTGAAAAAATCATGAACGATTCAGAGATCATCGACTTTGCGGATCGACATAGCGGCACGATGGCCATGTCGCCCATGGGTTTTAACCCATATAAGGTGGGAATCGAATTGTTTCGCAATATCGAAGAGCGCTGGAACAAGGGGCAATTTGGCAAAGAGTGGGATGAGTGTAGCGATTTATCGCAAAAGAAACACTGGAATCGAGACACAGGTCTTGGTCGCAAAAAGATTTTTGAAGTTCGCAAGCACTACAACGACGTGACTTTTATTGATGAATTTTTAACTGAGGAATTTTGTGTCGAACACCGAATGTTCGTGTACAAGTTCAACCAGAGAACGGGTCAGTATGAAGTCGACACCAGAGACTTTCCTGCGATAAAGAAAAAGTTTTTGTTTCAACTCACAAATTTCGGCCAACCCATCATTTCTGTGGTCGACGCGAATCACAACAACCGAGGTGAATTGCTCTTGACGCATTTATTTGAGGGCGTTGAGATGCAGCCTGATTACATGCAGGCCACGATGAAGAATCTCTTTCAGATCTGGTCAAGGCCGGTGGCCGTGGCCACTGTCTTAGATGGCGAGCCCAAAATCGTTTCATTCGATGGAACAGACTTCAAATCTCAAAACCTATCTGAACTCCCTGTCGGCGAGCAGAACAGTTCGGAGTCTTAAGAGTCCCGATCAGCCGTAGTGGCCGAAGAGAGTTCATCTAGATCAGCAGGGTCTTTGGCCTCAACTCGAAACAACCAACCGTCGCCATAGCAATCTTCCATGATAAGGGATGGGTTCTCAATCACAGCATCGTTCACTTCAATCACAACACCTTCAACCGGAGAGTAGAGGTTCATAGGACCCTGATCGGTGTCGAGCTCGCCGCAAACCTCATCAGGTGTGACGTCTTCACTGTCGTCTGGAAGGTTGGCGCTTTCGACCTCGGTGAACTCTTCGAGGCCTTGCTCATTGATTCCGATTGTGGCGACCCCATCTTCAACTTGGATCCAAAGGTAGCCCATGTAGGTGATGAGGTCGGTCATAAGGATTCTCCTTATAAATCGTAGTACAAATAAAATTCGTACGGTGTTGGACGTTGCTGTAAGGGTAT
>JBGSQJ010000434.1:0-2499 GCA_041738165.1 Bdellovibrionales bacterium | reverse complement strand
CTAAGGGATTAACGTCACCCGTACCCCCAGACAAGTTCTTATTCGAATAGAGGAATTATGACATTATGTGTTATAGATTTTCCACGATCCAATTGTGGATCTTGGGTCGAAGCTGAACAAATTTTGAATTGTCCCGAGTGGGATGCACTCGGTTTGAGAGCAAAACCACACTCAAATCGGCCTTTGGGTCATACCAAAAGGAAGTTCCCGTAAAGCCTGTGTGACCAAAACTTTTGAGACTAAAATACTTTCCGCACGATGCTCGCCCCTGTGATGGCTTCATAAACCCGAGGCCCCAATCTCCAACGCTCTTTGGTACGCGCCTAGAGGCAAAGTATCTAAGCACTTGCTGACTCCCATACGAGGTGTCTTTGAGCCAAAGGTTTCTCAGCTGCACTCCCCACTTTGTCACTTCATCGAGCGTTCCAAAAAGCCCCGCATGCGGCGCCACTCCGCCAAGGCTCCAGGCATTTTCGTCATGAACTTCACCTTGAAGAGTTCGCTTTCTCCATTTGCAAGCTTCGGTCGGAGCATAGAGTTTTTTGGCATAGCGCACTTTGTTTCGTGGATGAAAAAAAATTTTCGAAGTGTTTAAATTCCAGTTGTTCGCGTGCCAAGCCCATAGCTCCTCTAGATTCATTTCAGAAATGGCTTGTACCCACGCACCCAAAACCCACAAGTCCACGTCGGAGTAGACCGCCTTTGCGCCTCGCCCCCGTTTTACTCGGCTCAACTCTTTTTCAAGCTGTTGCCAACGAAGCTCTGGTCTTATTTGCCCTTGGAGTTTCTCATAAACAGGAAACCACCACTCAAGACCGGCCGTGTGAGTAAAAAGATGAAATGGTGTAGTTTGAGAGTGGGGCCACCACGGCAATACCTCAACAATTGGTTGATGCAACATCCCCTGCCAGACGGACTTTGAAAATGGGCTCAGCAAACTCGCGATCGCACTCGTGGTGAAAATCACTTTGGTGAGAGACGCTAAATCGTAATAGGGATAAGTCTTGCCAAATTCCAACCGCCCAAGCGGTTTTCCGCGCCATTGCACTGAAACCTGAAGGCCTTCAGTGGCCTGAGTTATTTCATCACTCTCAGATTTCAAACGCCTCTGCAAACGGCGTTCAAACGCATTCATTTGTTCGACCACCCCGAAAGAACGCGAAGATGAGGCGAACGTCCGAGGTGCAGCTGCGCGGGTGTACCTAACGGCAATGGCATTTGCCTTTTAGGCTCATGGCCAACCGGTAGACCTGATAGCACCGGGATCGCACAGTCCTTGGCAAACCTAGCCAACACATCATGGGAGAGAATGCGCTTTTCAGATGGATGAGGCATCAAAAACTGACCAAACACAACGGCGCGCGCCTGCTTGAACCATCCAGCTTGCTTCATTTGGGTCAACATGCGATCGACCCGGTGGGGCTTTTCGCCAATGTCCTCAAAGAACAATATATTTCCTCGTGGTCTCAGTTCAAAAGGAGTTGAAAAACCAGATTGGAGCACGGCCATGTTTCCACCAACGACTTGGCCACGAATGACTTTTTGACTGCGAGCGGCCTGATTGAGGGGCTTGAGAGATTCAAAGACGAACTCAGTCTGAGTGCCAAATAAAAATCCAAACAAAGACCACAGCTCAGCGCCTTTCGATTCACCTCGGCCAAGGCGCCCAAGCATGGGCCCGTGAAGTGTCGGCCAGCCCCACTCTTGATTTAAAAAAGTATGCAGTGAGGTGATGTCACTAAAGCCAATAAAAATTTTGGGCCGCGCATTTCGTTTTAGCTTCGCTAGCTCAGGAAGCAATCGCATCGAACCATACCCACCGCGAACACACCAAATGGCCTGAGAATCTTCAGCCGTTAAGGCGCGCGAGAGCTGTTTGAGCCGAACTTCATCTCGGTTCGCGAAAAGCGCACTTGAACCAAATAAGTTTTTGGGCACACGTGGAACTAGGCCCATCGACCTCAACCGATCCACTCCTAATTTAAGGTCTAAAACAGGGCAACGACTTGCGGGCGCTACCACATCCACAATATCGCCAGATCTCAATGCACGAACTTTCATTCACTTAGCGTAATCACTATTCCTAGAGTTGCCAAGTCTCGGATTGTGAGATGAACTGGCCGCTATGGATAAAATTATATGCGTCGGCAAGAACTATATGGCACATGCGATCGAAATGGGTGGTCCAGTTCATGACCATCCCCTTATTTTTTTAAAGCCACCAAGTTCCGCTTTGCAGATTACGAATGATTCACAGAAAGTCGAGATTCCAGGTCACACGACGGTTCATCATGAGCTCGAGTTGGTGCTAAAGATCTCGGGATCTCAAAAATCGGGTTGGGGATTTTCTGAATTCACCGTTGGACTTGATTTGACTCTCAGAGATGAACAAGCCGATTTAAAAAAGAAGGGGCAACCTTGGGAACGCGCCAAAGTTTTCAAAAACTCGGCGATCACTGGCGAATGGTTGCTACTGCCATCGCTGACTGAAGTGATGAA
>JBGSQJ010000413.1:0-4950 GCA_041738165.1 Bdellovibrionales bacterium | reverse complement strand
GGCAAGTACGCCTCCAAGAATCGCAATCATCCACCAATTTGAGAAGTAACCCAAAATCAAAAATATCCCAAATCCAAACCAGAACACGCTTTACCTCTTCGGCTGAAAAATAAAAATTTGCTTAAGTGTCTTATCCAGCATCGCCTCTTCAAAAGAACTAAAGAACCTAACTGGCCGAATCTGGCCAACACGCCAGTCATCAAAAAAACTAGCGTAAGCAGGATCAACGGGGTTGCCCTCGTTGCCCCCGGGCACTTGAATGTAAGCTTTCGGCGGCGAGCTCATCTCTGCAATAAATCTATAAACGGGGCCATGATCACCTCGGTTCCCACCGATGCTAAAAGCACTTCCGTTCGCCAAGATGTTCTTTTTTCCAAATCCAGGGATCCTCGCCACATGTTTAAACCGAGTTTCATTGAGCGCTTGCCACTTCCATTTTTTAAAATTTGCCCCATATTTTACTTTCAAATCTTCCCACGCCGTTTGAAAAGCTAAAGTCGTGAGCTCTTCGATCGACTCCGCTGCATCTGTGGATTCATTGTTCACCCACCGCGAATCTGAATCTTTAGGACTCAATGCCACTCGATCAAGAAGCCAAAGCGTCCTCATATCTTTTGGGTAGAGCCGCTCGTCGCGAATATCGTCTTGAAAAAGCTGTTTCTTTAGATTCCAAAACCAAGACTTGTAGATCGCCATCTTGTAGTCATCCGCCAGCGCCCTAAAGTCCCATCCTTCAAAAGAAGCCAACGCTTCTTTTTGATCAGCGACCAATGAGTCAGACCTTAAGAACTTCAATAGCCGAGGCAAAACCATTTGCGCTTGGAGATCTATGTCTTCGGTTTGGATTTTTAAAAAATCCATAACGTCCAATTTAGATTTTTCGCGCAATCTTTGCTCGATCAGCATTCCCCGAAATGGCTCCTCGTAATCCCACCCCATATACGAAACGAAATGCGGTCCAACTAACTTTTGGTTCGCCGATCTGACCAACTCGCTTTGTGGGCGCACCGACCTGGGCCTGAATTTTTCGCCGAGGCGATGAGATAGTATAGACTCACCAGTTCGTCCATCCATCACAAAACGCCCTTCGCCGGGTCGCCTTTGAGTTAAACGGCCCGCCTGTGTTAGACCCACATCATTTGAATCGGCGCAGACAAAATTTTGAACCGGCGCCGTCCAAAGATCGAATGCCGATAAGCATTCATTCAAATTTCTCGCTGAGTAGAGCGTCCTTAAGGCCAGAAGTTCATTGCCAACCTCTTTTCCCGCCCAGTCCGCAACTAATCCGAGCCGACCCTCTCTGTGCACAAGGTAGCCTAAATCCGTTTGGATCACTTCTATGTCCAAAGTACTTTGGCGAGAAACTTTTAAGCTCTCTTTAGTTTTTAACGCCGTTTTGAATTCGCCATTTCGCAGGTACTCAAGCGAGTTTTCATCTTTAAACTCAATCTCATAAAAATCTAATGCGTCATTGGTTCCATTGGTTGGTCCCCATGCCACATGCCAGTTGTGGCCGTTGATAATTCCTGGCACGCCCACGAGGCCAACCCCGTAAACATTGAAATTTGGAGTGACGAGCTGGGCCTCGTACCAAATATTGGGAAGCGTGTAGGACAGGTGCGTGTCGTTGGCCAAAAGCGAAAATCCTGATTTCGATTTCTTCGCAGACACAGCCCAATTGTTGCTGCCATTTCCGGCAACCGGGTTTGGAAACGTCGGGATTTGCTGCAAAGCTGTGACGAACTTATGGTCTTTCGCCGTCTCTAGCTTTGCAGGATGTCCGTTAAAATGCTCTCCAAACACAAAGTTTTCATACTGGTTTGGCAAAAATTGAGGAAACAGATCCAAAACGGCTTCTGTGCCCAGACGCTGCTGCAGTTTTGAAAGCTGCGGGTCGTAAGCCCGGCCAGAAAGAGAATACGTGAGCGCTCGGCCTATCTGAGCGATTTTCAACGCATCGTAGGGCTCGGGCTTTTGATTCAATACATGATACTCAATAGGAAGTTCAGCGCCGATTTGATCAATGCGGTAATTCACTCCGCGCGAAAAGTTCTCGAGGCTTTCTGCCACCTTTGAGTTTTCTTGATAGGCTTTTAGCGCAAGGCGGGCTGAATCTCTCATCCCAAAGTTAATAAAGAATTTATCTCGCTCGAGAGTGCGCTCGCCCATCCATTCGCTTAGGCGACCCGTAACGGCTCTCGACATCAGATCCATTTGAAAGAGTCTTTGCTTCGCCTCAAAGTAGCCTTGCACAAAAAATAGGTCGGCGTTGTTTTTGGCAAAAATATGCGGCACACCAAACTCGTCTATAGCCACTTGAACCGTTTCAATTAAGCCCGGCACTTCTTGAACGTCTGGAATCGTGCTAGGCCGCACACTCCAAAACCCGCTTCGAATATCGACAAATTCTTTTAACGCAGGCGCGAGGCCCACGCCGTTGGTCATGAGGTGCGCCCATCCAACCGCAACGACTAACCAAAACATAAACAAAGACAGAGCTTTCATTGAACCTAAATAGTATTCGGCTTCAATCCAAAAACAATTTATTTGTTTAAGTTATCAATTCAATCTAATTTTTGGGATCAAACCAAGGAGGGATTTATGATTAAAAAGTATTTGGCTGTAACTTTGGCAATGCTCATGCCTTTGGCAGTTTGGGCCGCCGGAAAGATGAGCGTATTGCCAACTGTGTCTCCGAAAAATATCGATGCTTTAGTGTCGATGCAACTGCGAGCAGATGGTCAATATGACGTCATATGCAAAAACGACATACGAGAAGTGGTCTCATATGTTGATCTTATGATTGGTGAAATCTGCCCCAAAAAACCAATCGTTTCTCGGTATATCTCCATACACCAGACCAGCGATGGACAGTATTCTGTGGTGTGTGCGGATGGCACGCAGTTAATAGCCACAAAAAAACAAATTACCGATGGATCCATTTGTGGCTCACCGCCGGTGCCGCCCACGCAAATGATTACCTCTGATGGCACGAAAACGGCGCCGCATTGCACCTGGTTAAGGAACTGCACTTGGGATGCGGAAACAAAAACCGAGTGTGCGCAAAAACTGTGCGAAGCTGCAGGCTTTTTAAATGGCTCATTCTTAAGCGCCTCTAACGATATGTGCACCGCAAGTTTCACGTCAGATATGGTTTTCAACTGGGTTACAGATGAGAACAAATACATCTACGACGACTATGGTAACGAAGCACAAATCGTTGCGAATTGCGGCAATTGAATCTACTGACCATTAACTAAAGGCCTCATGAGGCCTTTAGCTAATAAATTTTTAAACGAAAAATGGTGCGCTTATCCTGACTCGAACAGGAGACCTCTACCATGTCAAGGTAGCGCTCTAACCAACTGAGCTATAAGCGCGCACGGGTCTGACGACCCTTAAATTCCTCTAATCCAGAAGGGTTTGTCAACTCAACTGAGTGAACTCTTTTAGCCAGAGATCGAATACGTCTTCTAACGGAATATCGGTGTGCACATGGCCCATTTTCGCGTTTTCAACGCCGCAAACCCGAATCATTTTAAAGTCTTCAAGGTTATTGCGGATGTTCATCGATAGACCATGTGTCGAGATTCCATTTCGCACTCGAATGCCAAGTGAAGCCAGCTTCGCCCCGCCTAAATAGAGCCCTGAACACTCCGGTCTCCAGCTCGCCTCAGTTCCGAGCCGTCGGCTCAGATTTTCTGTCGCTTGCCCGAGTCTAGCCACCCAATTTCGAACTCCAATTCCCGATATTTTCATCACCGGAAATATCACCAACTGCCCCGGGTTGTGCACCGTCGCCTGCCCTCCCCGATCTACCAAAAAGGTGCCAGGTTCCGAATCCCCTGGCGACTCCCTCACAACACGATCAGCCGCAAGTGAGGCTCTTCGCCCCATCGTGATTACCTTTTCAGATTCAAAGCCTAAAACCAATTTCCGACCAGGATCCGCCGACACGTCCGCAAACGCGGCCGCTTGGCGCTCGAGAGCTGAGCTAAAATGGATTAGGCCCAAGTACTGAGATTCGATGATTCATTTCAAGTAAAACTACTGAGGTCTATGAGCAATCGATTAGAATGAATTTACGCGCATAGTCCCGGATTCGGAACCTGGCACCTTTTAATAGAGTTCGACGCGGTCGTTTTCTTGAAAGCCTGAGCCCGAATGAATCACGGCAATGGCGCCATCTTTGCCAAAATAGCTGACGATTTCGACTGTGCCCTTTAGTCGGCCAGGGGCCTTGCCTATAAATCGCCCCGTTTCGGGGTCGTAAACATCCTCACCCTCTTCGGTTACTTTAAGCACATCCCCAACTTGAATACCCGAGAGTCTTCCAGCATTCACATAGACTCGCTCACCAGAAACCATGGCCACGCGGCCCTCCCAGGCCAACTTTTCAACCGCGCGAACGACATTGGGAAGGCTTGCGATAAAGGCCTTTCGAACCACCGCCGAAACGAGCTGAGGGTCTTCGCTTAAACGGCTGGCCAATGATCCTCGCTCCGCCACCTGAGTGGTTGAAGCTTCCGCATCCGCCGACCTAGTTTCGTTCATTAACTCTTTGCCCGATTTTCCAGCGTTCACTCGCATGCGAACTTGAGCCTCGACTTGAGCTTTGGTCGACCTTAAAATGCCGACCGAATCGCCTTGCTGGCGCGCTCTGATATTGATGATTTTTCCCTCAATCACCGCCGCCACCCCAAGTGCCGCTGCGGCCTTGGCCACTCTTTCCATATCGTATTCATTTTCTTCAGTTACAAAGGTCTTTAAATCTTGCGGAATATCCGCTGGCGAAACCACGACAAATTGCCGAGTGGCCAAAAGTTCTCGAACCACAGCCGTTCTCGCCACGTCGCTTGTTTGCGAGGCCTTTTCTAATCGCTCATCTAAAAATGGCAATACGAGCACGCGGTGTCTGGGTGCTTCGCTAGAAGCCCGCGCCTGCATGGG
>JBGSQJ010000380.1:0-4864 GCA_041738165.1 Bdellovibrionales bacterium | reverse complement strand
GCCATTGGCGCAAGCACGAACGGATTGAGCTTCAAATGAGATAACAACTCTGACTCTGTCACGGACTCTTTCATATCTTGCTTTTCAAGTAATTGTCACTGGGCAGCATTGCTCGATGAATTTGAAAAAATTTTCACCGCTTTTGAAGAAATCACCCTATGCTCTTTAGGTTCGAGGCCCTAGGCCTCAAGGAGAGCCAAATGAGACTACTAATTCTCACTCTGTTCGTTAGTGCGATCGGGTCAGCCCTTCCCGTATTCGACCAGGATTTTGGCTGCATCACACGCCAAGAAGCTCAGCGGTATGTTCAAGATTTTAAGATCGACATCGATTCTTATGGTGGGGTGGAGCTCTGCAATTCTGCCATTGATTCTAAAAAACTCTTCAACGATCTGAAGCTCATCGAAGAGGGGCAGTTTACAACTTCTGGGACCAATCGATTTATCGGAGACTATGTTCCCCAACAAAATTATTTTGATTGGCTCAAAGATCAAGTGCGCGGGATGGACCGCGGTCACGATATCCCCTACGCCACGGCCTACAACTCATGGGGCTACATCACCATGCAAGATGGTTGGACGAAGCTTTCAACACTGGGCCGAGTGGGAACTCTTGTTCACGAAGCTCGCCACACCGAAGGTTACGGTCACACGCAATGTGATCAAGGCCCTTACCAAGGGTCATCTGTGAGTGGTTGTGATCCGAGCATTGATTACGGCGGCTCCCATGGCGTGGAAATGGAATATTACGCGCGAGTTTCGGTGCGGGGATTGAATTTTCATCCGGCCTACCAATCCATGGCCAGGTCGATGCTTCTTGCACGCGCCAATTGGGTTTTTAACGAAGACTCCATCGGTCCATCCGAAGTTTTGGTGGCCAGGGCGCAAGACGGCTTAATTCGAGTCAAAGAAAACTCTGAGACCCAGAGTTGGTCTTGGGGAATCGATCATCCGCTCACGTACCAGCTCAAGCGATCGTCATTTGGTCTGACACTTTTGAGCGCGAATATGGAAGCCCTGGCTCTTGAAATTTCCAATGCTGGAATCTATGCCTATGCTGACGACTACTCTTATTTCAAAATGTTAAAGCTTTACCCTTCGTCGCATCTTCGCGATCTAGAAGAATTTGATTTTGGAATTCGCAGATACGTATTGGGATTGGCCAACGATCAGAGCCTCGCGTCTTTCAACTTTCCTCAAGGCAAATGGGGCCCTAGCCGCCCCATAGATGGACTCGTGGCTCTTAAAACCACATCTCCACTAGGTGAACAGGGACTATTCGCCTTGTACTCCGACCAAACTTACTGCCGGCTAGATATTCAGTCTCTGAGTTGTCAGAGCCAGAGAATGGCTTGGCCCTCAGATCAGAAAAGCTTTGTGGTATTTAAAGATCAGGTGCTCAGTCTCGGACATGACGGAATTGTACGAGTCAACGGCCAAGAGGAATGGCCCTACACACAAAATCGCAGCATTCTTGATTTAGTCAAAGAGCCCACTTACACCGTTTTTGAATGAGCAAAAGAGTCGTTCTTTTTTTAAGTGTGGTGTTCGCCGTCTACTGGCTTTACAGTGTGCGCGATATTGATATGAGCCCCTCTCAGATTAGCCGCATTCCGGCCGCCGCGTTGGCCAAGGCAAAAGAGTTTACTGACAATTCATCGACCGACGCTCCCAGCGCCCCTCTGCCATCTGCTCCAGCTCGAAGCTTTGAGGTTGAAAAATGGGTAGGAGCAGAATCCGCCAAAATGGGAAAGGTCGACATTGACCCCGTAGGCACAGAGGCGCGCCTTAAACTGATCGCCCATCAATTGACAGATTCTGACCTTGCGACGCTCAAGCGGATCGCTCTGGACCGAACAGCAATGGCCGACCAGCGATTTTTGTCGGTCTATATGCTTGGACTGAGTGATTCTGAGTCGGCCACTGAATCCTTAAAGATCATAACGGCAAGTTCGATCGAAAAGCCCAATCAAGATCGAGACTATTCTGATGAACTCAGCGTTCGGCTTCACGCGCTAGAGAGTTTGATGCGAAAGCTCTCGCCCAATGACTCTATACAGTACCTAAAAACTTTGCTGGGCGCCTCAGACAACCCTGTCATTGCGCGACAGGCGTTAATCTGGCTCAAACGACTCGGCTAGATTGATCTTTGCCTTTTGAACGTGCAAGACTATTTTCTAAACAAGGGGGAGAGTTTCATGCGCATATTTATTATCGCTTTGAGTTTAATGGGGTCGGCCGCCATGGCCAAAGAATTGGCGGTTACATGTGATGCAAAGGCCTATGGCTGCTACCGAGCACCGGGCGGAACCGAGTGCAGTTGGAGTGTGACAAGCCGAACGCCCGAATTTCGCGTTATCATGAGCGAAGATCGACAAGGCGTATGGCGCGCGAATTTAAATTTATCTTATGACGGACACTTGATGGTCATGGATTTTGTCTATGATGAAACTCGAGAACATGTCCCCTTGAGAACTTTCGCGAGACTGGAAGCTTCGAATGTGATGGCCGAGTCTTCCGGCTCTCACTTTGTCGATGTCGCGCTTCGCAATCACAATTATGGCCGCGGACTTGAGTGTCACGTTCAGTAGTCGATGTCTGCAGAGTTAAAAAAGACGTTAAATGAGTTAAGCCGAGCGCTGCAAAAGCTGCATAAGGATCTCCTTATGCTTGAAGCCAAAGGGCTGAGTTCAGAGTCCGAAAGGAGCTTGAACCCCTATGAGCTGCTTCATGCAGCGCTCAATGATCCAAGACTCAATTGGCTCAGAAAAATAAGCTCTCTGATAGTCACTATAGACACACTTGTCGATGAAGCTGAAAACCTTTCTGGAATTGAAGCCAATCAGATCACCGAATTGGTATTGAATCTTTTAGACAAATCCCCACCCATTGACGAAGAATTTTGGCGCTCTTATTCCAAATATCTGACGAGCAATCCAGATATAATTATGCGGCACGCTCAGGTGAAAGAAATCACCGATAAATTAAAGCCCAACATTTAGTTTTTGCGACGTCTATGATTTGGCCGGACCCTCGATCTTACAACTTGGCGAAATGAGAAAAGCCAAAGTGAAAAGCTGAATAAAATAGCCAAACCTGAAACCCAGAAGAGCACTTCTTGGGCCAAAGGAACTTCGAACGCCGCTTCACCGCGAATGAATCTTTGAAAATTCTCTCGCTCGGCCTCAGGAATACGGCTAAACCTTTCGCAGCCAAAAGACCTTGGGTACACCAAACAGCCGGGATGGGTCAGATTGAAATAGCCCCCGTCAACGCGATCAGTTGGTCCAACTGACAACTGGTGATGAAACGCTTCATGCCCATAGCCGAAGCTTGGCTCATAGCAATGCAGCCGAGTTGAATTGTTGCCAATGGCATCCCAGTCATTGAAATTTTCAGCAACCGATTTGATTTCGGGCAACTTGCCATTGGCTTTAACTATTTCATAGAGAGCGGGGTTATAGCCAAACTCCAAACCCAAATTTCGACTGGTGTAAAAATCAGTGTGAATACGAAACTCAATCAATAGCAATAGCATACAGGTGGCGCCAATCGCCCACTTGAAACCTGGCTGGTTGGTCATTAACTTCTCAGTCGCCAAATTTAATCCTTGCACCGAAAACAAGCAGATAAACGGAATAAAAGCGGCCAGTATTTTGATTGGATTGTGATAGCTCTTCATAAAAGGCAGCGATTCATTGCCCAGCACATTCAAGGCCAACACTGACACGGCCAAAACCAATGCCAGTGTGGACAATGTCACAATCCAAATCGACCGACGTTGACCGAAAGTTTGGCCGGCAAGTAGACCTCTCAAGCCCCAAACCAGAGCCACGACCAGACTAGGAATCGATAGCTTAGAGACAAAACCCAAATACTCCCACGCACCCATGAGAATGTTTCCCCAATTCCAAGCCGGAGCGGTCATTTGGGGTAAAAACCAAAAGTATCTTAAAAAATTCAAAAACGAATCGCCAGGTGGATAGTCGATTCCTCGAATAAAGAAAGCTGGCGAATATTGAGCTACGGCATAGAGCTTCGCCGCCGCCATGATCATAAATAATCCAATTCCCGCAGCAAACCATCCGGCCCTTTTGAGTTCGGCCCTTTCTGCCAGACACCTCTGCACAAGGTACGGCACACATAGTAGCGTTGCAAAAACAAACACCACCAGCATATGAACGCTCCCACTATAGAGCATATAGGCCAGCAGCAGAGCCAACGACAACGGCCTGAAAAATGGGAGTTTGAGTTCATCTGGTCTCGAGCTTGGAATCGGCACGAGCAAGAGATACAGATACCATGGCAAAAGCAAGTATGTGTGATGAGTGAGATGACCAACGTAAAGATGTGAGAATGAAAATCCATTGGTCAAAAACATCAACGCGCCAATGTGCCCAAGCCACAAAGGGACATTGAGCCATCTGCGACATAGCAGATAAAATCCCACGTAGCCCAAAAAATAAAAAATCCAAAGCGTGATCTTGGTGGCCAGCCAAGGCTCCATAAAAAATGTCAGCACTTGAGGCAGTGAATAGTAGGCCGACTGCGGATCTGCAAACACACCTATGCCTCCGCATAAAGCCGCCGTGTAATTGGGAACACTGAAGCCGTTTTGCGAAAAGTGGGCCGCGCCGATCAAAAAACGGACAAACTGATGATAGTAATCATGGCCGATCACGCCGTTTGGCCCAACAAATTGACTCAGCATATAGGCCGTCACAATCAAAGGTAGAGCGAACAAGCTGTATCTGGCGAATCGCATGCTTGAGGATAGCAAGGCCCGGCTCGTTAGAACAACTCGAATCAATCCGATTTACGAGCCCGAAGTGCTCGAACTCGGCCGACAAACTCTCGAAGACGTC
>JBGSQJ010000374.1:0-1716 GCA_041738165.1 Bdellovibrionales bacterium | reverse complement strand
TATAGAAGGTTTTCCATTCAATTAAGGGACTTAAAGCATATGACCACAGCCATTTTGAAATCAAATCGCGGTACGATTAAACTCGAGCTTTATTCAGATAAGGTACCAAAAACATGTGAGAATTTTGTGAAACTGATCAATGAGGGCTTCTACAACGGTTTGAAGTTCCACCGCGTCATTAAAGACTTCATGGTTCAAACAGGTTGTCCAAACGGTTCGGGTACCGGCGGACCAGGCTACAAGTTTGCTGATGAATTTCATCCTGAACTTCGCCACGACGACGCGGGGATTTTATCGATGGCCAATTCCGGCCCTAACACCAATGGCTCACAATTTTTTATTACGCACGTTCCCACACCTTGGTTGGACAACAAACATTCGGTTTTTGGCAAAGTGCTCGAAGGTCAAGATATCGTTGATTCGATCAAACAAGGCGACGTAATCGAAAGTATTACGATTCAAAACTAAAATTTGGGGACACCCGACTGGACCCGAATTAATAAAAACATTTTTTTGAGCAGATGAACCATTTAATTTGGGTCCAGTCGGGTGTCCCCGAATTCAGTCGGGTGTCCCCGAATTCAGTCGGGTGTCCCCGAATTAGGCCTTGTGGTCCCAGTGATCTAGAAAGCGCGTTGTCGCTTTACCCGCCACGAAGTCAGGTTGTTCAACTAATTTCTGATGAAATTTAATATTGGTGCGGATGCCGTCGACTTTCATTTCGGCGAGCGCTCGGCGCATGCGCATCAGACATTCCTGGCGATCGGCGCCGTAGCAAATCAATTTCGCAATCATCGAATCGTATAAAGAAGGAACCGTATAGCCGGCGTAAATCATACCGTCGATTCGCACGCCTGGTCCGCCCGGTGCATGATAAGCCGAAATTTTTCCGGGCCACGGCGCAAAGGAATCTGGATCTTCCGCGTTGATACGACACTCAAGAGCATGGCCTTTGAGTTTAATATCGTTCTGCGTAAACGGTAGTTTTTCGCCTTGGGCAACTTTGATCATCGTTTTAATGAGATCAACTCCGGTCACTATTTCGGTAACGGGATGCTCAACCTGAATACGCGTGTTCACTTCCATAAAGTAAAAAGCTTTGCGCTCATGCTCGTAGAGAAACTCGACGGTGCCAGCGGAATTGTAGCCAACCGATTTGACGAGACGCACGGCGGTTTCTTGAATGCTTTTGCGCAGATCTTCATTGAAAACGGGACAAGGCGATTCTTCAACAAGTTTTTGATGGCGACGTTGCACGGAGCAATCGCGCTCGCCAAGAGCCACCACATTGCCGTGATTGTCGCCAATCACTTGCACTTCCACGTGACGCGGGTTCGTTAAGTATCTTTCGACAAAAACATCAGAATCGCCGAAAGCGACTTGCGCCTCACTTTTGCAAAGATCGTAAAGTCTTTGCAGTTGCGCTTCTTCATTCACTATTTTCATACCGCGGCCACCGCCGCCAGCTGAGGCTTTAATAATAAGGGGATATCCGATTTCTTTCGCGAGGGCCTGTACCTGAGAAAAATCTGTGATGCGCTCTTGGCTGCCTGGAAGTAATGGCACATCAGCGCTTTTCGCGATACCGCGTGCAGCAACTTTATTGCCGAGCGCGCGAATTTTATCGGACGTCGGACCAATGAAAGTGACCTTAGAACGCTCGCACACTTCGGCAAATTTTGCATTTTCCGAAAGAAACCCATAACCAGGATGAAT
>JBGSQJ010000372.1:0-1789 GCA_041738165.1 Bdellovibrionales bacterium | reverse complement strand
TCTCTCGCGTTCGACACCATTTTTGCCGAAGGTCAAAGACGCTTCATTGAAAGTCTCAGCACCTACGCCAGGCACTTCTTAGACCAAATGAAAAAACCCGACGTGGACTCGATTCACGGTTTGTCGCCCACGATTGCGATTGATCAAAAATCGATCAGCACAAACCCGCGCTCGACAGTGGGTACTGTAACTGAAATTTATGACTACCTCAGGCTACTCTTCGCACGAGTTGGAATTCCTCATTGTCCAAATCACAAAACTCCGTTGGTCGGGCAAAGTCCGCGCGACATTGTCGAAACCCTTCAAGGCTGGCCTGTGTCGACAAGATTTTTGATTCTTTCTCCGGTTGCCAGGGGCAAAAAAGGTGAGTTTCAAGCGGAGATTCAAAAGTGGGCGAAAAAGGGTTTCACGCGCGCCAGAGTCGACGGCGAGTGGATCGACATAGATGGCGCGGGCAAACTGCAAAAGCACAAGGCTCACGATATTGATTTGTTGATCGATAGACTGATCGTCGATCCGAAGTTTGATTCGAGGCTCAAAGAGAGTGTGAACTTGGGGCTCACATTGTCAGGCGGCTTACTCAGGGTTGAGCGTTTAAGCCGAGCGCAAGAAGTTAAAGAGTCGGTGCTCTTTTCGCTTGATCGAAGTTGCCCGCAATGCGGTCACACGGTTCCCGATCTAGAACCCAGGCTTTTGAGTTTTAATAACCCCAGAGGCGCGTGTGTCACCTGCAATGGCCTTGGCACGCTCGATGTTCAAGAGGTTCAGCAAGACGTCACCGTGACCGGAGACGCAGGCGAAGGGCGCCGGGATATGCGCTCGGCTAAGTATTATTATAAAAATAAAAAAATGGATTCGAACTCGGACGCGGATGACGAAGACGAGCCAGATGAATATGCCATGATGTCTTGCCCGGATTGCCACGGCACGCGTCTCAACGCCGATGCTCGCCATGTTTGGGTTGAGGGTAAAGGCATCTGGCAGCTGGCTGATTATCCGGCGACAGATTTAAGAAAATTTATGAGCGAGCTCAAATTGTCGGCGAGGGCCGAGCAAATTGGCGCCAAGATTCTTGAGCAAATTGATGGCCGGCTCGATTACTTAGAGCGAGTGGGCGCGGGGTATTTGAGTCTGTCGAGGCCCACTCGAACTTTGTCGGGCGGCGAAGCGCAGCGCATTCGATTGGCGACTCAAGTCGGCTCGGGTCTTATTGGTGTTTTGTATGTGATGGATGAGCCTAGTATTGGGCTTCATCCCCGTGATCACGCTAGGCTTTTGCAAATGATTGTGGAAGTTCGCAATCGGGGCAATACGGTTTTAATGGTTGAACATGATGAAGACACGATTCGCGGTGCGGATCATCTGATCGACATGGGCCCGCGTGCAGGTCGTCTTGGAGGAGAGGTTCTGGCCTCGGGCAAGCCCTCTGCACTTATGCTGGATAAGCGTTCGCTGACGGGCCAGTACCTCTCAGGTCAAAAGAAAATTTCGACGCCTAAAGATCGTCGCTCGGGCTCTGGATTATTCATCGAACTCAAAGGGGCGACTGGACACAATCTCAAGAATGTGGACTTAAAAATTCCGCTTGGCACTTTGACCGGAATCACTGGCGTGTCAGGCTCTGGTAAATCTACACTCATCGTCGACACCCTTTATCGAATTTTGAGCCGAACCATAAATGATTCGAGACTAGAGCCGGCGCCATTTGCGAGCATTCATGGCATTGAGAACATCGATAAAATTATCGAAATCAACCAACGCCCGATTGGAAGAACACCCCGCTCGGTAC
>JBGSQJ010000297.1:0-11354 GCA_041738165.1 Bdellovibrionales bacterium | reverse complement strand
AAACTTCTTTTTTCTCAGGTAGCACGATGTGATTGTCGCGAATTGTGAAATCACCCTCTGGAATGTTATTTGCGACTTGTTCAATGATCTTCAAAGACTCTCGCATTTCGGCCACGCGCACGAGATAGCGATCGTACACATCGCCTGAGGTTCCAACCGGCACGTCAAAATCGAGCTGATCATAACCATAGTAGGGATCTGCTTTTCTCAAATCCAATCCGATACCGGCCGCTCTGAGGCAAGGCCCAGTGTAGCCCCACTCGATGGCTTCGCGCTGGCTGATCTTACCCACGTCCCTTGTGCGGTCGATCCAAATTTTGTTTTCGGTCAAAAGCAAATCAAGCTCGTCGACTCCCACTTTCATTTCTTCGACAAATTCGAGCACATTTTTGTACCAACCGGGAGGTGGATCGTTCGCCATGCCGCCCACCCGAGTGAGCGACACCGTCAAACGAGCTCCACAAAGTTGCTCAAAAAGCGAGTAGACTTTTTCGCGGTACGTGAAGAGGTGAAAAAATCCAGTCAAAGCGCCAAGGTCGACTGCATTTGCACCGATGCAAACCAAGTGGTCGATGATTCTTGATAGCTCACACAAAACAATTCGAATCGCTTGCGCTTTGCGAGGCACCTCGACGCCCAGCAATTTCTCAACAGATTTGCAATAGCCCACATTGTTCATGGGGGCCGAGCAATAGTTGAGCCTATCGGTGTAAGGAATCACCTGATTGTACGGATGAGTCTCAGCCATTTTCTCAAAACAGCGATGCAAATAACCTAGCTCTACGGTGGCTCGATTGACTCTCTCACCGTCGAGCTGAACCATGACCCTAAGCGTACCGTGTGTCGCCGGGTGAGAGGGGCCAATATTCAACGGCACCAAATCTTTATCGGGTTCGGGAATGTAAGAGGGGTCATTGTCAAAATGAATTGGGGTGGCCTCGGTGCAATGCTGCTGTTGATCGGCAGGATATTCTTTTCTAAGAGGCCAACCTTGAAACTGGTGATGCACAAGCATCCGGCGCAAATTGGGATGCCCGGCAAAGCGAATTCCGTACATGTCGAAAGTTTCTCGCTCGAGCCAATCGGCGCCTCGCCAAACATGAATCAGGGTCGGAACTTCTTCGCCATCTGCCACACTGACCTTAACGCGAAGACGCTCAAAGCTATGAGTCGAAAAAAGTTCGTAGACCACTTCAAAACGCTTTTGCCGCTCGGGATAGTCGACGCCCGATACACACATGAGAAAATCAAAGCGCCCGGAGTCGCGCAAAAACCTCATGAGCAAAACCAAATACTCTTTGGGAACATGTAAGACGCTAGCGCCATTGGTGAACTGATATTCAAAAGCCACAGAGGGGAATTTCTGACCCAAATCTTTTCGAAGTGTTTCAGTCAAATCGCGAATCATCGGTAAACCCCTGGCTTCCACTGGTCTTTCCATGGCCTGGGCGCGAGATCCCCGATCATTTTTTGAATCACCATCACACCATCTAAAACCGCTTCGGGAGTTGGAGGACAGCCAGGCACATAAACATCCACCGGTACGACTTTATCAACACCCTGCAAGACGTGGTAAGAGCGGTAAAACCCACCGGAACTGGCGCACGCTCCCATAGCAATTACGTATTTCGGCTCTAACATTTGCTGATAGATGCGCAGAATGATCGGAGCCATTTTTTCGGTGATGGTTCCGGCCACAATCATGAGGTCCGCTTGGCGCGGAGAAAAGCGCACCACCTCAGCACCGAATCTGGCCAAATCGTACTTTGGCCCCATCACAGACATCATCTCAATTCCGCAACATGCGGTCCCGTAAGGCATAGGCCAGAGTGAGTTCTTACGCCCCCACGCGGCTATCTTTTGTAGTTGAGTGGTAAACGCAAAATTGCGAGCCGTTTCAACAAGCTCACGGTCGGATTGACGAAGTGCCTCAGCCAAAACTCACCTCTGATAAGTTCAATTCAAAGAATCAATTGGTTTGCAATCTCCAACAAATTAACACCTTAACCCAGTGCAAGAAAATGCTTTTCTTTTCAAGCACATAGATGTCACCCCGTGTCCAAAGGTCTAGTTTTTGTCAGACCACTGGTTTCAAATTGAAACTGGGCCAACGGCTTATACAATTTTTTCGTTCGCAAGGGATTTGCGAGGCACCCAACAACAGGAGGGGTTATGAAACGGATTTTTGTAGTGCTCGTCGGCCTAATGTCGACGGCAGCCATGGCCGCGTCTTCACCTGGAGACATGCTGGTTCAGCTCAGCAGCGGATCTAAGTCGTCTACGTTTTTGGCGCTTCAAGCCAGAATGCCACAAGGCAGCCAAATTGAAGATATCGGGATCGCGGGTTGGGTGCGCGTTCACGTGCCATCCAGTGAGGTCTCGGCGTTCAGCATGTCGACTCTCAGAAACCTTCCTGGAGTGTTGAAGGTTCAGCCCAATCACAGAATCAAATTGCTTGAGAACTTTCAGCTCAAAACTCAAGCACAAAGAGAAGCTCTTTTGCGAAAAATTCAAAATGGCGAGCTTCCAAACGCTCAAGCCATTCAGCCCGACAATCCAGCTATCCCGCCCGCGGGCAGCGGTGGTTCTGGCGCCGATCCCCTTTACAGCAATCAATGGGGTATGAATCAAATGGGCGTGAGAGAAGCTTGGGCCAACACCAAAGGCAGCCCAGAAGTCGTGGTTGCGGTTATTGATACCGGCGTCGACTACACTCACGAAGATCTCGTCGACAATATTTGGAGAAATCCAGGTGAGACCGGCCAAGATGGTCAAGGCCGCGACAAATCATCAAATGGTGTGGACGATGATGGCAACGGCTATGTGGATGATGTGATTGGCTGGGACTTTGCCGGAAATGACAATAAGCCCTACGACCTTGCGGGCTCTATGATGGAGATCTTGCTTCAAGGCATGAATCCTGGTCATGGCACTCATTGCGCCGGAAACGTGGCCGCGCGCTCTGACAATGGCAAAGGAATCGCTGGAGTCGCTCCCAATGTGAGAATTATGCCACTTCGCTTTATCACCAAAGAAGGCGGCGGAACGACCGCTGACGCGATGAAATCAATTCGCTACGCCGTCGACAATGGCGCAAAAGTGACTTCAAACTCTTGGGGTTCTGAAGGCGACGATCCAAACGATCCAGACACACAGGCGCTCAAAGATGCAATTCAGTACGCTCAAGATCATGGCGTGCTCTTTATTGCAGCTGCCGGGAACGGACACCAGGGCGTTGGTTACAACAATGACACAGACGCAAAGCCGGCGGTTCCCGCTAGCTACACCCATGACGCCATCATCAGTGTTGCAGCCATTGATGAAGCCGGTGCATTGGGAGCATTCTCTAACTGGGGCGCGCGCTCTGTGGATCTTGGCGCACCTGGCGTAAAAGTGTTCAGCACCGTCGTGCAAGATGAAAACTATGCCGACACATTGATCGATATTCCTGGGCTTATGACAGCCACTTGGGATGGAACCTCAATGGCGACTCCTCATGTTGCGGGCGCGGCAGCTCTTTATATCAGTGCCAATCCCACAAAAAGCTGGAGAGAAGTGAAAGATGCGGTTTTGGGCAGCGTTAAGCGCTCAAGCGTATTGAGCGGCAAAACCGTCTCTGGCGGGCAACTCGACGTTCGATCTTTGATGAACTAGAACTCGGTTCAATAATTTTACTCCTTTTAGGCCAACTCATTGACTTGAGTTGGCCTTTTTTTTAGTGTGTTTCGGACGATGCCATCTAGCCTAGAATCCTTACTGAACGCACCCTACAGATACTATATTCGAAAACACGCCTGGCGAGTCGGGCTAGGTCTGACCTGGCTTTTTCTCACCAACTTGATGGAAACCACAATCCCTTGGCTGGTCGGGCGCACACTTGACCAAATCACTGCGGGCCAACCGGTTCGCACGGTGGCGGTAACCGTGGGATACATCATTGGGATCACCTTGTTTTTGTCTTTGTTTCGCTATTTGTGGCGGTTTTTTTGGTCGAGCTTTCATCACCGTGCCGCCGAAGATTTGAGAAACCGGCTATTCGCCCATATGTCGACGCTCGGCCCATCGTTTTTTCGCTCACGCAAAATTGGTGAGCTGATTTCGCTCATTTCAAATGACGTGAACTCATTTCGCATGGGCATCGGCCCCGGTCTTTTGATTTTATTTGATGGAATCTTTATGATCGGCCTCATCCTGCCCATGATGATTCACATTTCGCCAACTTGGACATGGCAGTGCTTGGCCCTAATGCCCTTTGTCCCCTTTGTCGTGAATTTCATATTGACGAGACTACACAAAGCCTTTCACGTGCGCCAGGGCCGATTCGCATCGATGTCGGGCTCTGCGCAAGAGACTATCTCTGGTATTCGAGTCATTAAGAGTTTTGCGCGCGAAGAGGCTCAGTCGAGACAATTCAACATTCATTCAGAAGATTTTCGCACAAGCTGCAACCGCGTCAGCATGTGGGATTCCATTTTTGGCCCTGCGCTAGAGCTACCCGTCGCGCTCGGGAGTGTGCTTCTGATACTGGTGGGAGCCCACCGAGTGGTTTCTGGCGAAGTCACACTTGGCGAGTTCTTTGCTTTTTATCAATACATTCAAAGAATGATTTGGCCTATGTCCGCGATTGGTTTTTCAATGGGACACGTTCAAGAGAGTCGAGCTTCGTTCAAACGCATTCGCGATGTGCTTGAGACCAAGCCCGATATTCTCGATCAAGGGCAAATCGAAATCGAGCACATTGAGTCCATTGAAGTTAAAAATTTAAGCTTTCGCTATCCTGGCGCTGAACAAGACGCCTTGAGCGGAATTTCGTTTCGCCTAGAAAAAGGCGAGCGCTTAGGAGTTGTGGGCAAGACGGGTTCTGGAAAGTCGACCTTTATCGAAATCCTAACTCGGCAGTACCCCGTGAGTCCGAGCACGGTCTTTGTAAACGAAATTCCGATAGAAAAAATACGCTTGAAGAATCTCAGAAAGTTGATTGGTGTTGTTCCGCAAGAAGCTTTTTTGTTTTCTAGGGCGGTTAGCGAAAACATTGCACTCGGACTGGACAACTGGGAACTCAGCCATGTGCAGGCCATTGCCGGGCAAGTGCAGCTGAACAGTGAGATTGAACGATTTAACGGAGGCTACTCGGCGCTCATAGGCGAGCGCGGTGTCAACTTATCAGGCGGCCAAAAACAGCGAATGACTTTGGCGAGGGCGCTCGCGCGCGAAGCTGAAATGGTGATACTAGATGATTCACTGAGCGCCGTAGACGCCAAGACGGAGGCTCTGATTTTGAGTCAGCTGAGCAATGAACTTCGTAAAACCACCTCAATCGTGATTTCTCATAGGCTCGCATCAGTCAAAGACGCGACCAAAATCTTGGTGCTGAATCAAGGGCGGCAAGAAGCACTCGGCCATCATGCCGAACTTTTGCAGACCTGTTCGACATATCGGCATTTTAGCGCCATTCAATCTGACCCAGCGAACGCGGGAGCTTCGGTATGAAGAAGCATCACTTCTTCACCGAAGACAATGTGGCGTTCGAGCTGACGTTTAGAAAGCTCGCTACCCGAATTTGGCCTTTTTTGTGGATGCATAAAAAAAAGGTGTACATCTCTTTGTCGCTCATCTTGGCCTTTGTGGTTGTGGGCAGAGTGATCCCCTTTTTATTTGGTTACGTGGTCGACACGGGTATTCGAAAGGGTGATCTCTCGGTCATAGGCTGGCTCGCTATCGCCTATGGTGCTTTCGAAATCCTACGAGCGGGCCTCGCCTTTGTGCAGAGCCGATATGTGCAGACCCTTGGCCATCAAGTCCTCTACGAGATTCGCGATCAGCTGCTTCGCCATGTTCAGCGCCTTCCGCTCACCTATTTTGAGAAAAACCCATCGGGCCGAACTGTCACAAGGGTCACGAATGACGTCTACGCACTGGGTGAACTTTTCTCTCAAGGCATAGCCAATATTTTTGTCAACCTCATCGAAATGGTCTCAATATTCATTGCCCTGGCATTTATCTCTGTGCAAATGACCGCGCTCAACCTTTTGGTTTTGCCGCCACTTTTTTGGATTTGCTTTGTCATCAGTCGCCGCATCCGCATTCAATTTGGAGCCACCAAACGTAAGCTCTCCATGATGAACGCTTTTACCGCTGAATCTATGAGCGGCATCAAGCTTCTTCAGCTCTTCGACAAGGATGGCGAAACAAGAGAGTACTTTGACCATATCTCTCTCGAATATCGAGATCTTCAGCTCTCGACCATTAGGCTCTTTGCCACTCTTTGGCCCGTGATCGAAGCTTTTAATTTGTTTACGCTCGCGGGCGCCCTGCTTTTGGGATCTTATTTTCACTTGCACTTCGGATTGTCATTGGGACAACTGAGTGCCTACGTGATTTTACTTCAGAGCTTTTTTAAGCCGTTAAAAGGGATTCTCGAAAGATACAATCAATTGCAAAACAGCTTGGCTAGTGCCGATCGGGTCTTTGATTTGCTAGGTGAGCCCGAAGAGGATACCAAGGGCGAAGCGATGCCTAACAAGCTGCGAGGAGAGATTCGTTTTGAGGACGTGCGTTTTCGTTACAACGAAGCCGCACCATTGGCATTAAACAAAATTAGCTTTCACATTCAACCCGGAACCTCGGTGGCTCTAGTTGGTCGCACAGGAAGCGGTAAGACTTCGATTATTTCATTGCTGCAAAAATTTTACACCCACTACACCGGACAGATTTCGATCGATGGTCAGGATCTACGGCAGGTGGCTATTCAAAAGCTGCGCCCACGAATCGGCGTTGTTCAGCAAGATGGTTTTTTATTTAGCGGAAGCGTGCTCAATAACATCACATTATTTGACGAGTCGATCAGCCGCGAAGCAGCCCTTCGCGCCACTGAGATGGCGCAGTGCCAGGATCTGCTGTCTCGCCATGGCGGAATCGACGGCCACGTGCTTGAACGCGGCGCGAACTTCAGTGCCGGCGAAAAGCAGCTATTAGCTTTTGCACGGGTGTTGGCTTTTGACCCTGACATTTTAATTTTAGATGAGGCGACGGCCAATATTGATTCGGTTTCTGAGGCGGCCATTCAAGCGGCCACCGAAGTGATCACAAAAGATCGAACCAGCATCATCATCGCGCATCGACTCTCAACTATTTTAAAGTGTGATCAGATTATTGTTTTGGACCAAGGCCAAATTGTCGAAGCGGGCTCCCATATTGAGCTTCTCAAGGCGGGCGGCGCCTACAGTCAGCTCTACCATCGCCAGTTTGAGTCCGCGACGCAGAGCTCGACTCTGGTATCGGCAAACGACTCGGCGGTCCCTCAAATTTGAATCTCTTCAGTTCGCCATTCGGATTGAATTCACCAGCGTAAGAAGCAAAAAAAAGACCCCGCACGGTGGGCGGGGTCTTTGGTCAACATGCACAGTATTGGACTAATCTACCGGTAGTCAGCGTAAGAACGATCTGGCGCCTTGGTGGATTGAGTTTGGGGCGCAGGAGTCACCGATAGAGTCGCCGTGTACGACGCGGTAGTTGCGAATCCCACATCAACAGAGCCCGTCAGTCCCTTTATGTAATCAGCAGACAGGATGGGCTGCAGACCTGGGCGCCCATCTGCGCGCGGGCTGTATTTAGGAAGTGCCGCCATGAATTCGCTGTACCCAACACCTGGAGGCGAGATACACCAAGTTCTATATACGTGTCCACCGTAGGACATGGCCTTATAGTCCTGAAGACACATCACCAGCAAATTTTGGCCTCGGCATTGAATATGATAGCTACCGACTGGTCCCATGTAACTGCACCAGAAATACTTAGACTTTGAAAGCGGGCGAAGATATTCAGTCAGAGCGTCGAGCTCGGCCTTGTCGATGCCTTTGCGGTCTATCCGATATGCTGAAATGTACACTCTAAAGTCGTTGCGCATAGCTTTTATCACCGGCGAATCACTGCCAAAGGTAGTGAACACTGAGTAATCTTTGGGATTGAACGCCTGAACTAATTCTACCTTTACATTGTCTATAGAACCGCCGGCAAAGTCGCGGCTATTCATATTTCGGTTAAAAAAGCGAACGTTGTCGATCGCGCTGACTTGTCTTGCAAAGCTAAGGTCGCGGGCGATTTCAACTTCGTTGACTACAATCGAGTAGCGCTGCGAATCGAGGTCGAGCTCGACCAAGATTTTTGAAAGTCCTGATAGGCGCTTTAGGGCTACCCGCTTGCCCTCTGGCGTGAAATATCCCAAACACTCATCACCTGAGCAGCTCTCTTGGCGATTGCCGAATTTTCCCCAGCGAAGATTAACGGCAACGCCATCATGAAGACGGTCGTTGCGCATAGATTTCGCCTCACCCATTTGCATGAAAAATCCGTAGTGGGGATCCCTTCCCTTTAAGGCCAAGTCCAAATCGAAACTAACTCTAATTTTGCCCTTGGCTTGCGGCAAAAACTTATTCTGCACCATAGGCCGCGCCCCAGTTCGCGCAGAATTTAAAAAGAGCTTTCCGTCTTTAATAAATGCATCACTCTTTTTATTGCGGAGTTCGGACCAATTGTTCCCGATTTGAGATGTATCTTTACGGTTGAAGTCATCAACCATAATTTGCGCCTGGGCTGTAGAGGCAACAAGTGCCGCTGCCGCCCAAAGATTGATCGTCGAAAGACGTACCACGTAATCCCCCTTTGTTTGGATACCCTGATGAATTGCAATTTCGAAACCATGAATCAAACGGGGGCGATACTTAATTGCATATATCTTCTATTGGTTTAAACCATCTCAATCCAATCCAAAACAAAACTCGATTTTTTATACGTAAACGACCACGACACGCGACTTGATTCGATCTGAGAAGAATCTCAAATGTACTCAGCGCTAAACACCAAGCCTGGGCCCCAACGATTGCTGTCGAACTTATATTCAAAATCAAAAGTTCGACGCACCAATGTGAAACAATTCTCACCCGGGCAAAGCGCTTCAGAACCTAAGCCAAGACTTTTTTAATGCGTCCACTCTGTCTTTGGGCACCACAGACACCCGGTAGACTGGGTAAATCTCGCCCTTCGCGTCTCTTGGACCTACCCATTCCCATAAAATTCGCCCGCTTTTGTCGACTTCGAACGCCGATCCAGATCGAGAGTTAGTCACGAGGTACTGTTCGTTCGGCAATGGTTCCATGGAGCCCCAATAGTTGGTGAAAAAATTCTCTTTTGGCTCAAGTGTGATCTTGTGAACGAGCTTTCCAGTGATCGGATTCAAAAAGTTGATAGAGGAGTAATCTAAATTTGAATTTTCATTTTTTGCCTGCTGACTCTGAGTGTTCGCCAAAAAAACAAGAAGGCCTTCATCGTTCATACGGACCTGATGAGCATTCCCCCACTCAACCGGATTGTGATGCCAAACAATCTTGTGGGATTCTGAGTCGATAATAAAAATGATTTTATTTTCAAAATCATTCACGAGTATGTTGCCCTCTCTAAAGGCCACATTTTGTTTTGAAAATGGATTTGGAGGTAATATTTGAACACTGTTGAAATGAGTGTACTGATATCTAGGAAAAACAAAAAATCTCTTTGGCGAATGCCCGAGGTGACTTTCAAACTCCTTAAAGTGATCTCTTAGGCGCCACTCGAAAATGACCTCACCACGAAAATCATAGCCCCGAATGCCATCTAGTCGCACTCGATAATTTTCAATTCTCTTGTCCAAATAGTCTGCGTAGATCACAAAGATTTGTTTTTTCTCTTCATCCACCCAGACATCATGATGAATGTCGATATCGTGTGCCCATTTTAGCGCACCAGCTTTGTCGTAAAGACTCAATCTTGGCGCACCGTCGAGGCTGAGATAAGAACCATCCGAAAGAAACGTACAAAATGATCCCGGAAGAATTACCTTATTGAATTCAAAAGGCCCATCGATGAATCGGCACTGATAATTAGACACATAGTCATCAATAAGATGATAGCCAGGTGTTGCTCGCCAGCGATCGTAAAACACAACACCATGGGCGTGATTCGGGTCAGAAAGTCGACGCTTCGAGATCAGAGAATCTCTGTAATAAATCAAACCGGCGGTTACTAAAATCAAGAGCAGTATGCCGACGACTACAGTTCTTTTCATGTCGACTTATTGTACAGGATTTGGTATCCGATTCAATTATGAAAAAATGGATCACACTTGGTGTTGTGCTTGTGGCCACTGCAATTGCTTTGATGCAATTTCATAAACATTTCTCTCGATCAAGTTCTGTTTTTCTGAATTGGCAAGGGCTCCGCAACCAAAAAATTCAAAATCTAAGCCAAATCGAAGCCGACGAAGTCCATTTTGAGGGCGAGACTGACGACGGAATTTTCGTTCTTGTTTATCGGCAGAATCTCTCAAGCGACAAATTTGAGAATTTATGGAAGGGCGTCGAATTTAAACTCAACACGGTCTACCAAGACCATCAGTTGCCTTACGCAAACCGAGTCGCAAGCGTGGTGCAGTGTCCAAGTGAATTTCAGCCGGTATCTCTGCCAAAACTAGAGGTTGGCAATTTATTATTAAAAGGTGTGACTCTGTTCGCCGATGAGCGAATGGTGATTGGTGCATGCGACCTGAGTCGCGCGCGGTTTCGTGTTCTCACGGCCTTGGCCGCTTGCAAAGACCAAAATCGAATATATGAGTTAAAAGTGTTCGTCGCTATCTCTGAAGAGGCCTCTAGCAAGCTGGCTTCGATCTACGACAGCTTTTCTTGCTATTAGGTAATGGCGCGGCCATTCAAGTGGCCACCGAAGTGATCAGGCAACAGACCCTAATTTCACTCGAAAATTTCTTCGACTAAAAACTGCGTTTTTGCAGGAATTTGCTTTTTGGGATAATACTTCTCGACAATTGACAGCACCTCGCCAGGATTCTTGAGATCCATGTATTTGATCAAAAAAATCACATCCTTCTTGTCATTCGAATCCCACCTTGCCGAAATACATTTCATCGCTAACATGTAGTCGGCTAACGGAGCCCATATTCTAAGATGAGATAAATTCATGACCTCTTGCCTAGCGAAATCACCCTGAATAAATGCCTTGGCCCCATCGTTCAACCAATCGCTGCCAATGCCTTCTTGTTCACCGATTTCTCTGGCGAGTTGACGAACGATTTTACTAGGTTCAAAAATCGCGTCTACATCACGAGTGGAATTTCTGGCATTGAAAACTAGGCACATTACGGTCCCACCGACCAAACCGATTTCGGCCGTCTCGCCTTTTTCTTTTAACTTTTCATTCAACTTTAAAAAAAGACTCTTTATTTTTTCTCGGGTCAGCATCAGGCCCTCTTTAGAAAATTGTCTAAGACGAAAATATTATTCTTCTTGTAATAAGCTGGCGACTCAACC
>JBGSQJ010000294.1:0-4474 GCA_041738165.1 Bdellovibrionales bacterium | reverse complement strand
TGCTGCCCGATGATCTAATTGAAAAGATCAAGGCCTCGAGAAGGTTTTTAGCTGGGTTTTTGACTCTTAGACAATTGCAATTTGCCTATCTAGATATCGCGTACTTTGAAAAACCACTGCCACCCGAAATATCTGTTTTGGATTTTGAAAAGCAGGCCATTCGCGAAACCCAGATTTTTTCTGAAGTCGATGGCACCTGCATTTCGACGAGTTTTAGTCACATTTTTGGCGGCGGCTATGCGGCTGGGTACTACAGCTACAAATGGGCTGAGGCTCTCGACGCGGATGCGTTTGAACTTTTTGAGGAGCTCGGGCTTTTTAACAACGAGGCGGCCAGACGTTTTGAGGATCATATCCTTTCTCAAGGCGGCGTGGAACACCCCATGAAACTCTATGAAAAGTTTCGCGGACGCAAACCAGATCCGAGTGCGCTCTTGCGGCGAGATGGGCTTTTGACATGAGTTCAGCCAGGGCCCCTAAAAAACTGAAAAAAAATATCAAAAATGCTGGGTTGGTTTACCGAAAAGACACTCCCGCCGCACTCAATTTGGCCAAAGAAACCTCACTTTGGCTCACGCAAAAAAAAGTTCAGGTTTATTCTCACCCCAACCAAAAACTGCCGAAAGCGAAGATTTTAAGAAGCGGAACCAAACTCGATCTCATGATCGTACTTGGCGGTGATGGCACCTACCTTGAGGCGATAAGACTTCTTGCCGGAGCGCAGGTTCCCCTGCTCGGCTTCAATATGGGTGGGCTTGGATTTTTGACCCCTACGCGGGCCCAAGACGTCTTTGATATGCTCGAACTCGCCATGGCCGGTGAGCTCGAAGTGAAATCCCGCTCTATGCTGTGTGTGCAAGTGCGTTCAAATGGTAAAATCACGGCTGAGTTTGAGGCGCTAAATGACCTTGTGATCGAACGAGGGGGGCAAAGTCACCTCTTGCATTTAAAACTTTCAGTTGATCAACTGCCCATCACTCCGATCAAGGCCGATGGTTTGATCGTAGCCACTCCAACAGGATCGACGGCGTACAATTTGGCGGCTGGAGGCCCCATTCTTCACCCTGAGGTCGATGCCTTGGTGGTCACTCCCATTTGCCCCCATAGTCTCACGAGTCGGCCTTTCGTGTTTCCGGACCAAAGGCGAATTCAGTTTTCTTTGGTCGGCAAAAATCAAAGGGCTGTTCTAACCTTAGATGGCATTCGCAAGGCCAAAATAGGCCCAGCAGATGAGGTCGTCGTCACACGAGCGAAACACGGCCATCAGTTTTTAAGAAAATTTGGCCACAATTATTTTGGTCTTCTTAAAGAAAAACTAAAATTCGGCGAAAGGGCCTAAACCACATATGTTGATTGAACTCAAAGTGCAAAACTTCGCAATTATTGAGAGTCTCTCACTCACCTTTGGTTCTGGTCTCAATATCGTGAGTGGTGAAACGGGCGCCGGTAAATCGATTTTACTTAAAAGCCTCTCGCTTCTGATGGGCGAAAAAGCCGAGGCCGACACTGTGCGCTCAGGCGTCGAGCAAGCCGTCATCGAGGGTTACTTTGATTTATCACAAAGGCCAGATGTGATTGAGGCCATCGAACAAATTGGAGTTGAATGTGCCGATGACACTTTGGTCGTCAAACGTGTGATCTCAAGCGAAGGCAAGGGCAAAGTGTATCTGAATGGCTCTCTAAGCCCCTTAAGCGCATTAAGAAATGTCGTGGCGCCGCTTATCACGCTCACTGGCACACAGGTTCCCCTGATTGAAATGACCGGGCAACACGACAATCGGCATTTGCAGTCGAGGGCCTATCATCTTGAAATTCTCGATATGTATTCGGGATCTTGGACTTTGCGAGTTGAGTTCGAAAAGGTTTTTCACCGCTTGGGCGAAATTCGAAGTGAAATTGCAGCGCTCAATGAGGCCACAAGGTCGCGCGAGCAAAAATTAGATTTTTTAAAGTTTCAGCGCGAAGAGATTGAGGCCCTTGAACTCTCAGAAGCTGATGACGAGTTGCCGGCGCGTGTGGCCCGCTTAAGAAACTCACAAAAACTAATCGACTTTGCTAGTTCGGCCATTGGAACCCTTTATTCAAATGACGACTCTCTAACGGTGCAAATACATCAACTTTTACAGCGCGCCTCTGAATTGGCGCACCAAGACCCAAATTTGGCTGCACGGATAAAATCATTGAGCGAGAGCAAGGCTCTTGTTGAAGACGCCGCCTATGAACTTCGAGAGTATAGCAAAGAGCTGACTGTTGATGACGAAGAACTCACTCGTCTTGAGGAGCGCTTGAGCTTGTTTAGGCGCTTGCAAAAAAAATATGGAGATTCGGTGGAGTCTATTCTTGGCGCGCACCGAGAAATTGTTCAAGAGATGGATCAGCTTGAAGGCTCAGATGAAAATCTCAAATTTCTGCTCGAAGAGAGCTCAAGACTTGAGAAGCAACTCAAAAAATCGGCGGCCGAACTGCATGAGCGCCGCCGCAATGGCGCGCACCTTCTCGAAAAAGGTGTAAATGACGAGTTGCTCGAGCTGAATATGAAGGGAGTCCTCTTTTCTGTGGGCATCGAGTGGATAGACGAAATGTACAGCCTCGGGCAAAGCTCAGCCGAGTTTATGATTCAATCGTCGAAAAAAGATGAAGCTCGCCCCATGGCCAAGGCGGCCAGCGGCGGCGAATTGAGCCGCATCTTGCTCGCCCTTAAGCGTGTGATTGGATCGTCAGATCGGCCGCGAACTTATCTTTTTGATGAGGTCGACACAGGCGTAAGCGGCCAAACCGCTGAGAAAGTTGGTAAGAAGCTCAAGGCCATTTCAAAAGGCCAGCAACTCATATGTGTCACGCATCTGCCTCAAGTGGCCAGTTTTGCTGACCACCACTTCTTTATCGAAAAAACCAATGCAAAATCGGGTCACGCCCAAATGAGCGTGCGTAAGCTTCCAGAGCGTGATCGAGTTCGTGAAATAGCGCGCCTTATCTCAGGTGAAAAAATCTCTAAGGCGAGCCTGCAGCATGCAAAGACCTTGATCGACGAGTCGATCTGAAACTGTGAAGTAAATTCAAGCTTTGCGCCCAAATTTAAGTCTCTTCTAACAATGGACTAAGGCATTTTGCCTAGGCATCAGTTTTGCCCTATAACCGCTGCGACCTGACTTAAGTGAAGTATAGGAGTTTAGGGTGATTTCCCGCCTGTTTTTTGTCATCGCTGCGACATTTTGCACTCAATTTGCTGAGGCGGCAGAGCTCCAACTCAAGATGTCTAGCGCATGCCAGGAGTGGCTGACTCTGGCTAGGGCGCTCGACTTCACCAGCCCAGATGCCAGGGGATTCGCAATCTACTTGAACTCACCGGGCACACCCAACGTGTGGTCGAATATTCTTCGCAATTTGCCCCAGTCCATATTTCGAGAGGGTGACCAATGAGGTTCATAATTTTAATCGGCGCAATTTTTATGATATCGCTTTCTGCGCATGCGGTTCGCGATCATTTCGCGCCGATCAATGGAAAAAACTATTACGAAGTTCTTGGCATAGTGACCAATGCGACGCAGGCAGAAATCAAATCTGCTCATCGCGAACTCATGATGAAATATCACCCCGATGTCACGGGTACAGGTAGCGTGGAAAAGTCGCAAAATATCAATTCGGCGTACGACGTTTTAAAAGATCCTGAAGCACGCCGCCGCTACGACAACTGGCTTTCGGGCGGCACTCACTATCGTGCAGACTCCAGACACAAAGACGACGGTGAATTTCGCAGACATCAAATCAACCTAACTGTCGAGCACATCAATCGTGAGGCGGCAAGAACGCGGAATCAATACCCCCATTTTAAATTTGACGACATGGTCGAGGTGGGTCGCACGCAGATTATTTACTATGTTCGCTTCTTATCAGACACGCAGTACACGGGCGCCGAATTGTACGATCTCATATTTTCTAAAGGAGTGAATGAGTTTGAGCATGGATGGATCGGTGAAGATTCCTTAGCGATGCTCGCGGGCGGTGCGCTCATGTATCTCAGCGAACGCGCCAGACAAGGGATGAGCGAAGACTACAGAAAATATCTGCGACATACGCAATCTATGCTCGAAATGCGCTTAAAAGAATATCGTGGCGATCTCGCGCGCCGTCAGATTTATGACAATTTATGGAAAATTATGTCCGGCGGGCAAAGTTACTACCCTCCGGCGCCTGTGCAGCAATCAAATGAGTGCTCTGCGGTGTTGACTGGACAAGTCACGAAAGATGGCGTGACCTATACGATTCCCATCAGAATCACGATTAAGATCGGATTTTAGATCAAAATAGTGCGTCAAAGACCTTGATCGACAAGTCGGTGTAGGCTATTCGTGCTCCCTAGCAGACGGGGGAATTTTGGATAAATTAACTAAATCGATACTTACTTTTTTATTGCTAGGTTCAACTCTCAGTTCGGCCGAACCCCAAAAAATTGGGGCCGCTCCCGAAAATGCCG
>JBGSQJ010000285.1:0-4107 GCA_041738165.1 Bdellovibrionales bacterium | reverse complement strand
CGAAAGTCAGATCACTTATGCTGGTTATCTTTGCCCTGGCCCATATTGTTTTGTGCGTGTTGGCAGCGCGTTTTGGCGGGCTTTTGAGCGTGGCCGTAGTGGCCACGGCCATTTATTGTTTAATGATTTCTGGCTATCTTTGGATTCTGGCAAAAAATCATTCTGCGAAGTTTATTAGTTCCAATCTTCGACTCTTAGGGCAGTTTTCAGTTTTATTTCTTGTGGCCTACCTCGGTACAGTTTGGGTGCAGACGCCGCAAGTTGGCGGGACAATGTCTTGGATAGTCGAGGCCGCTAAAATCAGCGGCGCTTACTGTGCAGTGGTTTTGGGTTTTGTGCTTTTAAAAAGATACTGGTAGCTTCCGGTGCCCTTTAGACCCAGAGATTTTTTAGAAATTTTCGGATAAATATTGACCAGCTCAAAGCCTCTCGCGTTAAGAAATGAGATGACCTGATCCGGAGAGGCGTACTCAAATGGATACCCTCCAATCCAGTCGGTAACGTCGATGTACCAGGACATCCCGCGATTTTTTTTAGAATAATCTTTAATAACTCTAAATGGATTTTTCGCTTTCAAGATCATTCCGCTCACGAGCATCGTCGCAAAGGCTCCTCGAAGAGCACTTTGAACTATCGGTCCCGATCGAGTGTAAAGGCGTTTAATCTTCTTCCATAAGGGAGCCAACACAGCATCGGTGTAGAGCATGAGATAAAGGTATCCAGAGGGTCTAACAAGATTGGCGCAGTTTTCAATTCCTTGCCACATACTTCCGGTGTGATGCAAAACTCCCCAGGAATAAACCACGTCTGCCGGTGGCAGGGTCAAGACATCATTTTGGTTCACAATACTGGCCGGTTTAATTTGCCAGCTCTCGACCTGGTCAGCTCCAAATTTTTTGCGTAGTGACATAGCATTTTGTAGGTTTTTGGGGTCGATATCGACGCTTAAAATGGGGCTCGCGCCAAGACGAAAGGCTGCCAGAGAAGAGAGTCCACTACCGCAACCCACATCTAAAAACGATAGACCATTGAGCTGTGAGACTCCCAGAAATTTTTGAATGTCCGAAACGGAGTCGCTGAGCCGAGCTTCGTCTAGATGGGGAACAAGTTTTTGCCAATTGGACCCAAATTCAAAATGAGAACTCAATTCTGTGTCTTCCATATTTGATCTCCGTTGAAATAGGATGATCGAGCCTAATAATAAAGTCACCGTACTTTTGGTCTCGACAAAGGTCATCGGCGCCGAATGAGGGTTGTTCCTTAAAGACCGTAATGTAGAATGTAGATATATGAATGTACTGATCTTTTCTTTGCTCTGTGGAGCGGCAGTCTAGTGAAGAAAGCTCTTAAAAAGTTGGCCCTAGTGGCAATGAATCTAACGGGGATTAATTTATTATTTGAACTCATTGGTGGGCCAAAAGTGGCCATATTATGGTACCACGGTGTTTGCCAAAACGATTTCGAACTTCTCAAAGGCTACAGTGAGCGTCACATACCCAAGTTCATATTTGAAAAGCATCTGAGTTACTTGAATCGACATGGGTATACATTTGCGACAATGTCTGAATATTTAAAGGCAATCGAATCCAAAAAATTACCCAAAAAAATGGCAGTTTTGACTTTTGATGATGGGTTCAAAAACGTTGTGGCCAACGCTTATCCTCTGCTTAAAAAGTACAAAGCTAAGGGCTGTTTTTATTTAGTCAGTAGTCTTGTGAATTCCGAAAATTTTCTTTGGACGGATTTGGTCGAAACCGTGATTCGAGAAAAACCTGGTGACAGATTTTCATTTGAGTTTCAGGGAAGTGTGGAAGAATACGGTATTTTGACCAAAAAAGATCGAGATGCCGCAATGATGATAATAAAGGGAAAGCTCAAGAGTTTGTCAAATGAAGATCGAGTGTCGCATATGAGGCAGTTTGAACGTGTGTTTTCGGGTCATGCTCCAGATGAATTTAGTTTTGCTAACTGGCAAGACATTCGATCCCTCGACCCAAGCATTCTTGAAATTGGCTCTCACACAAGGACGCACCCACTTTGTGAAAACTTAACTCGGGACGATGAGTTTAGGTATGAACTAGATGGCTCAAAGCAAGACCTCGAGCGAGAGCTGGGTCGACCTGTGGTGCATTTCAATTATCCGGCGGGGTCGTACAACACTAGGGTTGCACAGGAAGTCAGATCGTCGGGATATCAGTCGGCGGTGACTACCAATCTGGGTTTTAGTTCTGCCCGTGAGAATCTATATGAGATTTCACGCATTGGAACCTCTGAGGACCTGTATTTTTTTAAAAGCTCTGTGAGTGGAAGCTATTTTTTTTTCAAAAATATATTTACTCGAATTAGGGGCGGTTCGTGAAAATCGTGTTTCTAACTTCACGATCACCTCATCACTTCTTTGTTATCAATGAAGTTCACAAAGTATTTCCAATAAAAAAAGTTTTTTTTCAAACCAGGCATATCCATCAGAGAAAAAAGAGCGTCATCCTCAAGGGGCTCTTTTCAAGTCGACAGCGTAGGTTCGTGATTCGCCGAATTCTGGTTAAAATGATTTTTGGAAGAGATGTGAAGAGGCAAACCGCCTATGAGACTGAACGATTTTTTAAGGGTCAACCGGCCCGACTTGAGCCCGACATCCCATTTGGCGAAGTGGAGTCATTCAATTCTGAACGTGGCGTCGAGGCCGTGAGAGAAGTCAGTCCGGATCTCGTGATTGTTTTTGGTACCGAAATTTTAAAAGGCGAAATCTTGAAAGTGGCCAAGATCAACACTTTGAATATCCACCGTGATATTTTGCCCAAGTACAGAGGGGGCGGATTGCCTTACTGGGTTTTCTACAACGGTGATTTTGAATACTTAGGAACGACTATTCATGTCTGTGCGCCCAAGCTGGACGCAGGGGACATCGTGGGCCAAAAATTCTATGCTTTGAAACCGAAAGACAAGATCTACATGCTGAGATACCAGACCACTGTGCTCACGGCGGAGCTGCTTAAGGAAGTGATTGCGGACTATAAGAGCGGTACGATTCAATACCAGAAACAAGAAAAAACCAAACTTTGGACCGAAAAGAATATGACGCTTTTCAAACAAATACGAGCCAGGTGGAATTTTTGGCGACATGTCAGTCGTTTATAAATACCGATCTTTCCATGACTGGAACATCAGCAAACTCCAAAGCTCCCAGGCGCAATCCCCTTGGTTGTTGCGATGCTGATTCCATTTTGACTCGACCATATCGCTATCAAAGATTCCTTCTCGTTGAATTCTCTCAGGGCTGAGTAGGTCGTTGGCCCAATCTTTAAGCGGGCCTCTTAGCCAGACGTCTATTGGGGCCGCGAAACCCATTTTGGGTCTATCAATAAGCGAGTCGGGGACATATTTTTTTAGAATCTGACGCAATGGGAATTTTCCTCGTCCGTTTTTTACGTTCATCGACTGCGGAATCCGAGAGGAGAACTCTATAACTCGGTGATCGAGAATTGGAATTCTTGATTCAAGGCTAACCGCCATAGAGGCTCGGTCCACTTTGGTGAGAATGTCGTTTGGCAAGTAACCCAGATCATCCATCAACATCATTCGCCGCAAAATTTGACTTTGATTGTATGGCCTCGTTCTTAGCATCATAACTGAGTCTGGTTCATGACTGCCTAAAACCAATTGACTAGGGTCCTTCCAAAGCGAGATGAGCTCTAGGTAAAACTCATCAAAACTATCTGCTGCGATCAATCTCGCCCATTTTTTCGCCTTGTCTCCAAGAGAGTTTCCTCGTTGTGCCGGTTTATAAAAGGCTTTCATCCAACCTAGAAGCGAGTTCCATACGGGAGTGGGGATTTGATGAGTGACACCCGCAGCCCATTTTCTCAAAACGAGTGGAGTGTTTTGATTTTGAAGCCATATTTTCTCAGCGACCTGGTAACGATGGTATCCTGCAAACAATTCGTCCCCGCCATCTCCAGACAAACTGACGGTGACATGTTGACGGGTCAGCTGAGAAACGAGAAATGTCGGAATCTGTGAGGAGTCTGAGAATGGCTCATCGTAGACCTCAGGCATTTTGGGTAGGCAATTCAATAGATCACTTTCACTGACAATAAGCTCGGTGTG
>JBGSQJ010000164.1:0-6242 GCA_041738165.1 Bdellovibrionales bacterium | reverse complement strand
CTACGGGCGATGAGAATTGTTGTCACGGGCGCAAATGGCAGCGGGGGCAGCTATTTGATTGAGCACCTGCTGAGTCAAACTCCAGAGGCCTCATTATTTGCATGGACACGAGCGGGCTTGAGTGAAAATTCGCCCTTGATGCGCCATCGCTCTCGCTTAGAAGTGTTGAGTTGTGATCTTTTAGACTATCCAAAGACCAAAGCTACGCTCTCACATATTAGGCCTGATCAAATTTATCATTTCGCATCAGACGCCGACGTGGGTCTGTCTTTTCGGCAACCTCTTCGCGTACTCGACAACAACATCCGCTCAACATCGGCCCTGTTCGAGGCAGTGCGAGAGCTCGGGATTTCGCCCCGCATTCTTCTTTGCTCCACCTCTGAAGTTTACGGCCAAGTGAGCCCCAGTGAGGTTCCTATTCGAGAATCTAACCCTCTTCGACCCGCCAGCCCGTACGCGGTCTCTAAAACCACTCAAGATCTTTTGGCGGGAGTCTATTTCAATGCCTACAAAGTTCCCATAGTGGTCTCAAGAATGTTTAGCTACATCAATCCGCGAAGGCCCAATCTATTTGCGACAGCCTTTGCGCTTCAAATCGCTCGAATCGAAAATGGTCTTCAATCTGTATTGTTTCACGGCAATTTAGAGTCCACGCGAACGCTGATCGACATTCGCGACGCCATGCAATGTTATTCACTTTGTATGAATCATGGCGCACCTGGCGAAGTCTACAATCTGGGCGGATCCGAGGTGGTTCGCGTTGGCGACGTACTTGAGCGCCTAATTACTTTGGCGAATGTCCAAATCAATTGCCAAATCGACCCCCAGTTATTGAGACCCACTGATGTCACACTGCAGATTCCCGACACCACCAAATTTAGACAGTTAACTGGGTGGTCACCTCAGTACTCAGCTCTTGAATCAGTTGAAAATTTACTCAATCAATGCCGAGATGAAGTCCGTAGACAGGCGGCTTCCCAATGACAATCACCCTATTTATTCCGGTACTAAATGAAATCGACGGTTTAAAGGCCATTATGCCCAGAGTGCCCACGCACCTATTCAATCAGATTTTGATCGTCGATGGCCAGTCGGTTGATGGCAGTTTGGAATGGTCCAAATCACAGGGTTACGACACTGTTCGGCAAACGCGCCGAGGACTCCGCCACGCCTATAGCGAGGGTTTTAGACATATTCGAGGCGAGTTTGTCGTGACCTTTTCACCTGATGGAAATTGTATCCCAGAGGACCTTGAGCCTTTAGTCGACAAACTGAAACAAGGCTACGATATGGTCATCGCCAGTCGGTATGCCCCTGGTTCAGAATCTCTTGATGACGACTTTATAACGGCGTTTGGAAATCGATTTTTTACCACTCTTATCAACCTCTCATTCAGAGGCCATTACACAGACACTATGACGATTTTTCGAGGCTACCGCACTCAGATATTCGAAGACCTTGGAATCGGCGACGATTCTTCTTATTGGCCTGAAAAATGGTTTGGCACTGTGGTTGGAATTGAACCCTTGCTTTCAATGCGCGCGGCCAAAGCGCGGCTGAAAACTACAGACATCCCCTCGCCTGAGCCCAAACGCATTGCAGGAGTCCGAAAGCTTCAAATCTGGCGCTGGGGCGCAGTTCATTTGGTGCAAGTGTTGACAGAAAAATTTCATCAGAGACAATGAGCGAATGCAAAATGGGGGATATTCGGGGCGCAGAGTTCTTGTCACAGGGGGCACAGGCTTAATTGGCAGGCCGCTCGTTGAGCGATTGATCGCTCAAGGCGCTCATGTGCGAGTTGTGTCACTCGATCACTCAAGCCGCGCCCCTTCTCAATGTGAATTTTTGAAAGCCGATCTCACTGAGCTTTCAAATGCACTAAGGGCCACAGATGGAATTCAAGACGTCTTTCATTTGGCCGGTGTCAAAGGTTCTCCCGATGTTGCCCTCAAAAAGCCAGCGTCATTTATGTTCCCCACACTGACCTTCAATGCCACAATGCTCGAGGCGTCGCGCCGAAACAAAGTCGAACGCTTTCTCTATACTAGCTCTATTGGAGTGTACGCACCAGCGCCAGTGATGGTTGAAGAGAGTGTTTGGCAAACCCACCCCTCAATCCACGACCGATTTGCGGGCTGGTCGAAGCGCATGGGCGAGCTCATGCTCGAAGCCTACAGACTCGAGTTTGATTGGCAAAACCTTTACTGCGTGAGACCTGCAAATATCTATGGGCCCTTTGACAACTTCAAGCCGCCAGGATCTATGGTTGTGCCCTCGCTTATTCATAAAATGGTGAGCGGCGAAAACCCTTTGGTCGTCTGGGGTGACGGTAGCGCCGTGCGCGATTTTTTGTTTTCTGAAGATTGTGCTGATGGCATTTTGTCGGTCATGAAAAATGACATTCAAGGCCCGCTCAATCTTGGCAGTGGCCAAGGAGTTTCGATTCGCGAACTTGTCGAAACTCTAGCCGAGCTATTGCCAAACCCACCCAAGATCGTTTGGGATACGAGTAAACCGAGCGGCGATCAAACTCGAATTCTAGACACTTCAAGAGCCCTTAAGCACGGAATCGTGCCTCAAACTTCTCTTCGAGGTGGGCTCAAGAGAACTCTCGCCTGGTACCTCGATCAAGGCGGCTTATCTAGTGGGAGACACGATGCTTTCGCGTAAAAAAATTCTTATTTGCGGAGGCTCTGGCTTCATCGGCCGCAACATGACCGATTGGTTTCTTAAAAATGGTCAATTTGAAGTGCATGCCACCTACCACCAAACGCTCCCGAATCGCCTCGATGGCGTGACTTATCACAAATGTGATCTTCGTGACCCAGCCCAGATTGAGCGTGCATTTAAAAATATGAACGTGGTGGTTCAAGCTGCAGCTACAACCTCGGGAGCTAAAGACATCGTGAACTCGCCCGAACTTCATGTCACCGACAATGCGGTGATGAACTCTTATATTTTTCGCGAGGCCGTAAGAACTAAAATTGAGCATTTGATTTTTTTCTCTTGCACGGTCATGTACCCCGATTTGGGAAAACCTAACCGCGAAACTGATTTTATCCCGAGCGAAATGTTTGAAAAGTATTTTGGGGTGGGCTGGACAAAGGTGTACCTCGAAAAAATGTGCGAATTTTATTCGAACATCGGACATACAAAATTCACGGCCATTCGTCAGTCGAACATTTATGGCCCTTTTGATAAGTTTGACCCTGGCAAATCAAATGTGTTTGGCGCAACTGTTCATAAAATTATGAGCGAACCCAATACGGTTCGGGTTTGGGGGCCAGGCACGGAAACTCGTGATTTTTTGTATGTTGAAGATGTTTGCCGTTTTGCCCAGTATGCGCTTGAAAGACAAACCCGCCCCTTCGAACTGGTTAACATTGGTCTTGGCAAGAACCATTCTGTTCGCCAGCTCGTCGAACGTATTCTTAGGTTGTCAGGCCGAAATCTGAATGTTGAATTTGATTTGAGCCAACCGACCCTTTCGACCAACATCGAGATTGATATTTCTTACGCGAATAAGGCGTTCGCGTGGCGCCCGGCTGTCGAACTCGATGACGGCATTCTTCGAACGCTGAATTGGTACAAAGACAAAAAGGCTCAGATTTCTAATCCTAAGGTTGGTCATGAAGCCGAATATTGATTTCAAATTGGACTGCCGGCATTTTTCGGGCCAAGAGCCTTGCCTCCCACATAAGGCTAAAGGGGCCACTTGCCCTAGTTGTCTTGAGTATTCTCCCGTTTCTAAACGTATATTGATTATCAAAACGGTCGCCGCAGGCGATGTTATTCGCTCAACGCCCATCTTAAGAAAACTTAGAGAAATGGACCCTGAGGCCGAAATCACTTGGCTCACCGACTATCCAGATCTCGTGCCGAGTCCTGCTGTTGATCGAATCTTGAAGTTTGATTGGACAAGCTCACTTAGGCTCATGGCTGAAAATTTTGACGTGCTGATCAATTTAGACAAGGCCAAGTCTGAATGCTCGCTAGCTAGTCAAATCAAAGCCAAATCTCGCTTTGGCTTTTCTATCTCGGATAGCGGCAAGGTTTTGCCTTTGAACGATCTGGCCGTCGCAAAATGGACGACCGGTGTTGACGACCTGGCAATGAAGGCCAATGGTAAGCACTACATTCAAGAACTCTTTGAAATTTGTGGACTCGAATTTTCTGGCGAGGAATATTGGATGAATCCACTTCCCGCTTGTCCTTTAAACTTAGATCCTAGCCTCAAATGGGTGGGACTCAACACCGGCTCTGGCGATCGCTGGGTCACTCGTCGTTGGCCAGAAGAGCATTATATTCGACTAGCTCGACTCTTGAGATTGGCCGGGTACGGAGTTTTGCTTCTTGGCGGAGAACAAGAGCAAAAATTTAATCACAAAGTGGCTTACCAATCGGGAGCCATCAATGCGGGCGTGTGGCCACTTTTGGAATTTGCCGCGATCATTAACAACATCGATGTTCTCGTCACCGGAGTCACGATGGCGCTGCATATGGCGCTCGCTCAAAAAACTCCAGTGCTGTTGCTAAACAATATCTTTCCCACGCAAGAATTTCACTTGTACGGGCGAGGGATGATTCTGGAGCCCGAACTCTCTTGCCAAGCCTGTTACAAGCCCGTTCACGATGAGCGGTGCCAAGTGCAAAACTGCTTATCTCGAATTCAACCTGAAACTGTTCTCAGCGCTATCGAATCGAATTTCCAACCCAAAAGCCTCAAACGGCCAGCTGAAAGCTTTACAAGTCAAATTGACACAGCGCCTTGATACTGGCACGAACTCCTCTCAACCAGAATTTAGGAGTTCTAAGTGAAAGCATTCATTTTGACGTTGATGTTGGTTTCACCATTTTGCTGGGCGGGCAAGCTGACCCCAAAGTGTGATTTTCTGCTGACCGTTGAGCTTGACGAAGAAGGGGTAAACCCTAAGTTCGCGCACTCGGATCGCCTAGCTGCCGAGCTGAACCAATATGCCTTTTTTTACCCTGTTGCGCGAGATGGTTCGACTCATTATGTTTCAACAAATGACCCCACAGCGCTTGTAACCATTCTGGCTCAAGGCTCCTACCCAGTGAAATCGATTTTAAATGGCAAAGCGTCTATCCCCGCGCTTGATCGGTTAAATAAAAACTTAGGACGGACATATATTTATGGCCGAAAGATGATGCTCGATCTTGCCAAAATTCATGCCTATGTGCTCGACGGCTATTACATTGTTTCTCGAAAAGACAAAGACGACAAATCTTTGTTTGCGACTCTGATTGTTGAATCATCGGGGCCACTCTCTATCAATATGAACCTTTGGCCTGGCTATCATTTGGTCCCGCAAAGCGAGAGCCGATATCAAGAAGTGATTTTAGGATCGTTCGACACCGAAAGTGCCGACAGCATGAGTGTAAAAGTGAGTAAGAACCGGATAACACTTAGGTACTCTTTGCCTTACGGGTATGGCGAAGATGCTCTTGGCTTTGAGCTTAGTGATTCTGGCGCATTGGTGGCTCTGGTCGATCGAAATGGCAATCGATATGAAATTTTCAGCTACTACCCATTTCAAGACTAGAGGCTGACCAAACTCAATCGAGGTTTTTTAAATAAATTTAAAATCTAAGGCCTGATTTGCCGATAGAGGGCCATGCTGAAGATTCAAATACTCAGAGTCATCATGATCGTTGGCGCCATGCTGCTTGGTTTTTGGGCGCCATTGCATTTCACCAGCCTAAAGCTCAGCATAGGCCTCGACTGGACAATGGATGTGGTTGGCACTCTGGTTTCGGCGGCCTCCATTTATCAACGCTATTTGTTGAGAGATGAAGAAACAGACAGTCATAGGCTCCTTTTTTGGGGGGCGGGGATATTGGATGTGATTGCGGCTATGCCCTATTCACTGGTCCCCGTATTACTTGGCCGACCTGAGCTTGGCTGGCTCTTGCTGATCAATTTGCTCAATGTTCGCCATGTTCGCTTGATCAAACCCTTTTTAGACGGCTTCCCATCTCTTTCGCCATTGATGTACCGGCTTTTGCCACTCGTTTTTGCCATGCCTTTGATTGTGCATATCATTGCGTGCAGTTGGATGGGGCTTGGCGCAGGTTCTGCGGGCCTCACAAATGATCCATACTATAACTACATCAAAGCGATTTACTGGACGTTCACCACCCTCACAACAGTTGGCTATGGTGACATAGCGGCGACCACGCCATCGCAAATGCTCTTTGCGTGCTTGATTCAGGTTATGGGT
>JBGSQJ010000248.1:0-6586 GCA_041738165.1 Bdellovibrionales bacterium | reverse complement strand
GATCTCGTATTTGAAAGTTCAGAAGTCTTACACTTTTCAGGTCATGGTCAATTGGATATTCTCTTGGCGAATCGTGAGTCGACCCGAGAAATGCTCAGCCGTGCGAAATCGATCAATGATTTCCCGGTGCCTGTGGTTTCGGCAGAAGACCTAATAGGGTTAAAAATTCAGGCCTATAAAAATAGTCCTGAGCGTGAATTTCAAGATAAGGCCGACATTCAGTCTCTTATCACCAAGGTCAAAAATTTAGACTTTAACCTTGTAAAGAAGTACGCCGATATGTTTGATGAATGGGATTTTATCAAGGACCTCAAAGATAGATATGAAGTATAGCGAATATATCAAATTCTTGAACTCTGTGAACAAGTTGGCGAAGCCAAAGCCTAGTCCAAGGCCACCGATGGTAACTAAGAATATAAAGCTTTAGTTCAGTCGCAAAACTCAGCGAAGGCGTCTTGCACGGGGGGCTGATCAAGAATGCTGATGTGGTTCACGCCTGAGCCTAAAACGGGGATCATCTTGGCTCGGTTCGATCTCGGAACAAATTCAGTGATCGGAAAGAAGCCCGAGTCATTCGTCTCATAGAAATGCCGAAACGTTTTACCCGGCGTCACGGTGGAGCCTTCTAATTTGTCGCGATCTAGGCGCAAAAGCATTCCGCCGATTGTTGTGAGCGGCGGGATGCGCATCACTGAATCCACCAAAATAGTGCTGAAGTTTATATTAGGTGAAGTGCGCTCTAGTTTTTCAGCTAAGATCGCCGCGGCCGGACCGCCAATGCTGTGACCTGCAACCAAAATCTGAGTTTTCGGATAAACCCTTAAAAACTCTTTGGCGCATACGAGGCCATAGGTTTTGGGGTCATTGCGCTGACCTGTGTCTTCTTTGTCGTGACCCAAAACTATGAATTCAAAGCGGTAGCCACATTCTTTTAACAAGGGCGAGAGCACGTTTCTGGTGATGTACCCCTCTCTCACAAACGACGCCGACTTTTTGGCTCGCGAAAGAGGTCTACAATTGGCTGGGTTTTCTCTAAGGCATTGTTGATATTGGTAAGCCTGCTCAACAAAGTCGGCGCTATAGACCGTGAGCCCTTCATACATGATGACAAGCTTGCCGGTTTTGGCCTCTTGGGCCCACTGCTTACAGTGATGTTGCACCTCACGATCCGAGTCGAGGTCGTTGATCATATGCACGTCGTAGGAATGTGCGGGTTTTCGTGCGCCGGCCGCCGCCGGCAGCGAGATAACGCCGTCGGTGGGCGAGGTCATCGCGGCATGGGCGCTGAGGCCCAACATCAAAATCGTAATAATGGTCATATGGCTTTCAGTTTACACGATTAAAGAATCTATATAATCGCTGCGGCCAAGACCCAGTCTGTATCTAGACAAACCGGCGGGTAAGACTCGCCGTGGCCAATTGGCCGTTTAAAATAGACTTGACAATATGTAAAGTAGACTGCACATTTCCCCTATGGGACGGATTCCAAGCAAACTTGCCATTCTGAACCGGGTGCATGTGCTGCGCGCTGAGAAAAAGATCTCACAGCAAGCGTTAGCCGATGAAATCGGTGTCACTCGGGCGACAATCAATGCGATTGAGAGTGGGGGCTACAACCCTTCACTAGAGTTGGCATTTCGGCTGGCGAGTTTCTTTGATACTGGCGTTGAAGATATCTTTCAAATTGAAGGGAAAAAGAAATGAAAAAATATGACCGAATCATTGTAAAACTGTTTTTATTTACTCTGCCGTTGGCCATGCTGCTTGGATTCATCATCACCCAAATGAACATGAACGATTTTGCTCCAGGCTCAGGTCGGGACTGGTTCAACAGTTTTTCTGGACTGGTGTTCGCCATTTGGATGCTGCAAACACTCTACATCAGCGCCAGGCTCATACTTTCAAACTCGTTTCGAGATTCGATTTTGCCTCGTTTGGCGTTTTTCAAAGAACGCGATGAGCGTGAAGCCTTGATCACGGGCCAAGCGGCCCGCCATAGTTTCTTAACGACCTTGGCTCTATTGATATTTTTTCTGTGTCTGTCGTTGTTTCAAGTCGCGGTTTATAAGTTGCCGCCAGAGCAAGCTGTAGCTGGCAAAACGGGGACCCTAACTCTCGGCGTGAATATGGATCTCTTGGCGCAGGGACAAAGCGCAGCGCACTCTTCTGCGGGTGTGGACTACTTTAGGTACAGCGGCCTACCGCTGTCCAACACGGGGATCATTCTTATGCTCATTTTTTGGCAGTTGGCCTCGTACAACTACTTTGCAAAAAGATTGAATCTCCAGTCTTGAGTTTATTGTGTTTTAGCATCCCCTGGCACAAATTCGTGTGGCGTAGTCTTTGCTCATATCTAATTTATATCGAATGAGAGAAACAGTGCCCCCTAAGGAGAGCCATTATGCTGAATTTGCGCCGCATTTTGCCGCTACTGCTATTTATTTCGACACCCGTGGCGCTCGCCTATGAGTGGCACGTGCCCACCCGAATTCAGGGCTACGAGATAGCCGAAGATGGCTCTAAGAAACCCTTCTCGGTGCCCGGGGCCGACGACATTTTTGGTAGCGATACGACGTCACAGATTCTAGACGGATTTCAGGTGGTCTCAGAGAGCACGGTTTTAAATGCGTTCAATGAGCTCGGTGTTCGCTCAAAGCACCAAATCGACGGCACTTGCGCCGGGCACATGCTGGGCCAAGTTTTACTTTATGAACTGCGAAAGCAGGGGCTGGCTGCGCAAAATGAACTCTCGGGCCAGCAAATGTACATTCGGCTCTTGGCCGCAATCGAAAAACACGGCCTAGATGAGTTCAAAAACATTTCATTAAAGTGGGGGACTTCCCTAACCACTCTAAAAAGACTCCTCAAGCTGCAGCCCAAAGTGTGCATGATGACTCAAGCCGATGTCGAAAGTCTTAGGTCTTCAGAATTCGGATTAGCGAGAATCGCAGCCGAAGTGATGGGGGAGCGTCAGCCTTATACGGCGCCCGAAGATCAATCTCAGTTCAAACTTTCTGAAATACAAGACCTTGTGAGTGTAGGCACACTCAACGAATTCGAAATCTACGAGTATTTGGCTTACCCAAAGTGCCTCAGTCCTAATAACAATGTCGACATAAGATCATTGCTCAAAAAACTGAACGTGTTTGAGCGCGGAAGAGGACCGATGGCCTCTAACGAGTCGGCCGAGGCCATGCTCAAAGACCACTTTAAAAATCCAGACGCCAACCCCGTTGCGATCGCCTACTGTCAGGCGTTCAACATGGACCAATACCTCAGTGTAGAACCCATGATCAGCCTAGGCCCCGAACATCCTCGCAGACTGACCTATGACCCCGAGTACTCGGCGTTCCCTTGGGACCCCCGCTTCAAAAACATGAAGCGCCACATGGTGGATGTATCGCAGATCTGCGGGCCGATCGCCTTCAATAACAAACACGCTGGCGTGATCAAGGGCGTGCGAGAAGTTCGTTTGCCTAATGGTCAGATTCGAACTGATTTCTTGGTAGAAGACTCCTCACCAAAACCGGCTATGCTGCCGATTTGGCAAAACGGTGCTGAATGGCATTTTTGGGTCGAGAGTCACGCGCTGGTCTCTAATATTTTTGAAATGGCTTATTTTTGATTCGAGTTAAATTAGTGAATAGAGGTTCAAATGTCAGTGTCTCAATTAATAACGTTCGCTATATTTCCTTTCGTGGCGTTTGCGACTTCTACGTGGGCAACAAAGACAAGCGTCGAAGTTGGCTGCGAAGATGGACTTACCAACTTTAAATCAGCTACCGAGGATGTGGTTTTGGGCCGGCACGGCAAAAGTATTTATTACCTAGAGTTTAATAAGCAACGCTTTTTAGTCGACTCAAGTCAGGGAGTTGAAAAAATACTTGATCAGCTTCAGGGCAGTGGTCAGCCGACAATTGCATTGACCTTGTTCAATATCGATAAAGAGAAAATGGAAACTGTTGAGTACACCAATCGCGTCAAAAATGGAGTTGGGGGTTATTACACAACAACTACACAAGGTACAACCTCTCAGTTCTCTGAGTGGTCGAGAAAAATGAAAGGCAGTTCGTTCGGCAGTTGGGACTATTTTGGCAAATTTAAAGAGGCGTCTGATTACGCCTACAACTTGAAAACAAATGGGCAGCCGTCTTTAGCTGATCAACTATCGGGCCTTAGGTCTCTTGCGTTAAATGAACACCAACAACCCGCTGGGCGAGCGTTGAAACAAGCTGAAATCAAGTTTGTAAACAAACAGGTGCAATCTATGATCCAAGATCAACTTCTCGAACCCAAGATGTTTCGTCACATGATTAAAAAAATTCTTCAAGAGGTCGTTCGAAGAGGCGGAAGCATTCACTTCAATATTGACCCTGACGATGAGAAATTTTTTCGTGATCTTGCGCGGTTGACACCAATCAAAAGAAACGCCGTGGTCGAATCTCTTTATAACGATATGCTTAACGGCGAAATCGATGAAGACACCTATAACGACTATGACGGCGGGCTGACGCGCCTAGAACTCCTAACAGTTTTAAAGGATAAAGGGCTGTTTGAGAGGGCCATATTTTACCGAAACTATGAGTTCCAGCCCATTTCTGAGACCGAGGCATTGGGCCTGTACCTTGGCAATTGATGTTAATAAATTGTAGAGGCAGTGGCGAAAATTTACCGCGCCCTGACAAGACGTTGAACATCAAAATTTGCTATACGGGGCGTATTGCTAAGCGAAGGGAAACACTTTGAGCTTTGAATCCTATCTCAATCAAGCCTGGGCAGATCACGCTGCGGACTCTGTAAAGGTGGCCAATGAGTTTTCAAATGGCGCCTCGCTCGTCGAATCGAATGATCAGATCTCGCAGTTTGCGGGGCTCGTTACCCACGTTATGGGTGAACACCTAGGGCAATGGGAAAATGGCTTGTCATTGCTAAAAGATTTGCAAAAGCATCCGAAATTTTTGGCAGGGACAGAATCAGAAAGAGCCGTGCGGCGCTCTCTGCAGGTGTTAAAGGTGGGCAAAGGTCAAACTGAAGAGCTAAGCGAGTTTAGCAATTCTGATCAGATTCGAATTATGGCTACGGCGGCGTCAGCTCTGAGCGATCGAGACCCTGTGCGTGCTAAAGAACTCTTAATTAACTCTTTGGAGCTAGCGCAAAGCGTGAGCGACCACAAAGACCCCGCAAACAGAGCGCTGGCTATCACGGGTAACAACTTGGCCTGCGCCTTAGAAGAAAAATTAAACCGAAGTCAAAGCGAGACCGAATTGATGATTCTCGCGGCGCAAACGGGCCGAAAATTTTGGGAGCTTGCGGGCACTTGGGTTGAAATATCAAGAGCAGAGTATCGCTTGGCTATGTCTTTTTTGCAGGCGGGTGACTTGGTCAATGCCGATTTGCATGCGCAAAGCTGCATTGAGATTTGCCAAGAAAACAAGGCAGGGGACTTAGACATGTTTTACTGCTTTGAAGCGTTGGCTCTTGTCGAGAGGGCCAAGCAAAACGAGGTTGGCTTTCAAAAAGCTTTGGCCCGCGCTCAAAGCTATTTTGAAAAACAGAGCCCAGATGATCAGTCCTGGGCCGAAAAGAGCCTTAAAAAATTACTTAATTAGTTTGATCGCTCTTGGTCTTGCTCGGCGGCATGGGAATGAAAACAGAGGTTCTCGCCGCATACTCGCCATAACCTGGTCGCTTTTGCATAAGCTCTTCTAACATATCAACTCCTGAAACTTTGAGCAGAAGATAGGTGACACCGATCGGTGAAACGATGGTGGCCCAGCCATAGGGGAGATCGATGACCATAAGCCAAATCCCCCACCACTGCACGACTTCGCCAAAGTAATTCGGGTGACGTGACCAGCTCCAAAGCCCCGATGTCATAATTTTGCCCTTATTAGTGGATTCGCTTTTGAACCTTCGGAGTTGTTCGTCTGCTATCATCTCGATTGAAAAGCCAAAGATCCAAATGGCCAAGCCGCAGAACATGACCCAAGAAACAAGCTCGTTTGTGTCAATCGCCAACAAAACAGGAATCAAAAAGATATATAGAATGATGGGTTGCAAGACAAAAACTTGCAAGTAAGAGCGCCAGACTTGGGTTTTTCCCCACTGCACACGCCAGTTGTAGTATCGAACATCTTCTTTGACCGTCGATAGGTTTCTTAGCCCTACATGAATGAAAAGTCGAATTGACCATATAGATAAAACCAACAAAACAATTCCGCTGCGCGACCTGAGCCCACTTAGGCCATCCTCAACGCCCCAATGAGCTGCAGCTAGGGCCGAAATGATAAATGCTGGCCCCCAAAGCACATCAGCCAGATCATTTTTTTTTAGTATTAACCCCGGAATTGAGACGAGTTGAAACAGGGCGAAGGCTGTCAGAAAGCCAATGAGCCAGATGCTCATAGAGTGGCATCCTGATACTTGTACTCAATTGTCACGTTCTGCATATCACCATCATTGTCGGTGATGTTAGACAGGCCTGAGTACTTGACTAAGCGTCGATCTGATTTTCGATAGGTCATAGACAGCGAAGAGGCGAAAATTCGTAAAAGCAAATTGTCGATCGATAAGCGCAGCGTGATGA
>JBGSQJ010000192.1:0-28924 GCA_041738165.1 Bdellovibrionales bacterium | reverse complement strand
AGCGTCTGCCAGTAACTGAGAGGGGCTGCGCGGCGGGCGTCTCGGCTCTTATCTATGCCTCGGATTTTGTCAAAGCTCATCCCGGAGCGACGGTCGCGATCGTCTCAGTCGAACTGCCATCTATCACGTTTCAAAAAAATGACTTCACCATGGAGAACCTTGTTAGCACCGCCATTTTTGCTGACGGAGCCGCTGCCGTCATACTAGGTGCCTCAGACACCGTAAGCCCACAAATTGTCGATACCGACATGTATCACTTCTCTGACTCAACACATTTAATGGGCTATGAGCTGCGAAACTCTGGGCTCAAAATAGTTTTAGATCGAGACGTACCCGATTCTATTCAAGAGCACTTTCCACAGTTGTTCTTGCCCTTCTTAAATCGAAATAACCTACAGGTTGAAGATGTTGAGAACTACATGTTTCACCCCGGCGGCAAAAAAATCATATCGCGGGTTGAACAATACATCAGCCAGTTTGGCAAAGACATTTCAGACTCGAGGGCCGTATTGAATGAACATGGTAATCTCTCGAGCGCCACGATCTTGCACATCCTCGAGCGCGTGCTCAAAAAACCGCATTCAAAAGGTGAGCTCGGCTATATGTTGGCGTTCGGGCCTGGTTTTTCAGCTCAAAGTTTGCTCTTAAGGTGGAGCTAATCCTATGAGCGAAATCTACGATGTGATCGTATCAGGTGCTGGGCCCGCAGGAGCCTTTTTGGCCCTTCAGCTCTCAAAAATAGGCATGAAGGTTCTCGTGCTCGACAAAAATCTTACCTCGAAAAGAAAAATCTGCGGGGAGTACCTCTGCCCCAAAGGTGTAGAGTTGCTTGAGGAACAGGGCCTCGACGAATGGATTCTCGGATCTTTCGCCCCCCTCTATGGCATGACAGTTTTTACGAGCACCGGCCGAAAGGTTCCCACATATTTTCCCAAGGGACATAAGGGGCGGTCCATCAAAAGAGATGTATTCGACGGCAAACTTGTCGAGCTCGCCAAAGCCTCTGGTGCGATTTTTTCATTTGGAGAAACATTGCGCTCGCTCTCTAGGCGGGTTGACCTTTGGCAAATCAAAACTGACAAAGGCGAATATTTAACCAGGTCACTTGTAGGCGCCGACGGGCGGGCATCGTTTGTTTCAAAGGCTCTTGGCAACGACAAGATTGTTGAGTCAAAACGAGTGGCACTCCATGTTTATGCCAAAAGCATGAAGGCCACTGACCGCCAAGGTGAAATGCACCTATTTGAAGATGGATCTTACATTGGGCTAAACCCCATCGATGAGGCCGAAGTCAATATTTCGCTCGTGACTGATGCCTCTTCTGTGCAAGGTTTAGGTGGCCCACTTAAAGCGCTAAATCACTATTTGAGCCAATCTCTAGAACTTAAAAGTCGGTTTTCTCTGTTTACCGAAACCGATCGGATATCCTCAGCGTTTCCCATCACCCACTCCACCAAATCCATCGTGCCCGGTCAAAAAGTGGCCTTGGTGGGTGATGCCGCAGGGTTCATCGATCCGTTGACCGGCGAGGGTCTCTATAACGCCCTATTCTCCGCGTCGCTACTCGCAAAAGAGTTCACTAAGAACCGCAAAGAGAGGCTCTGTCTCAATCAATCTTTGTTTAATAATTACCAGGTGCAATATCAATATCATCTTCGCCATAAACAGATCTTAAACCGACTTTTTCAGTTACTAATTCGAAAACCCAAACTGGTCGATTGGGTCGCGTTGTATTTGCAAACTCGGCAAACCAGGGCCGATGCGTTTATCGCGATCATTGGCAACATCTACTCACCTTTAAAGGGTTTAGCCAAAATTATTCTTTAACAAAAGGAAACGCCATGAAACACATTGCTCTCGGGATCGCCTCTTTGATGACATTGGGCCTTCACGCCAAGACAGTTCAATATCGATATGAAAACTTTAAACAAGCCAAGACGGCTGAATCCTTCCTGCATTTCGAAATGAAAAGCGTCAAGGCCGGGCTGTTCACGACTAAATTTACTGGAGTGGTAAAAAAATTCTCAGCCGCAGGTGATGCCACTGACGAAGTAATTCAAGCCGGATCTTTGGTCGAGTTTGAAGTCAAGTATCTCGACACAGATGTAGATGGCCGCAACGAAAAAATGTGGGAACACTGCTTGGATTTTAAGAATCACCCTAAAATAAAAGTGACGTTTTCAGATGCCATCCCGCTAGATGGAGAATCGCACACCATTCGATCAACCCTAACCATTCGCGGCAAAACCAAGAATGCCAGTTTCAATGTAAAAGCTAAAAAGAAAAACGACGCCTTTGTCGTTGATCTCGTTGGCCAACTTTCAATCAAAGATCTTGAAATTCCGGACCCTTCAATTGTCATCGCTTACGTGAAAGATCAAATTCAAGTTTCAGGGCATTTGCAAATTGAATAGGCCGTCGATACCTATACAATTCTATTCAGATAAATCGACGGTCTCTTGTCGCTCGAAGCGCGCCAACACCTTGTAGAGTGAGGGCACCACGAACAGTGTTAAGGCCGTCGAAAGCAAAATGCCACCTATGATCGTTAATCCCATTGGCGTTCGAGTTTCCTGACCCAACGAATTTCCAATGACGAGCGGAACAGCTGCACAGATCGTCGCGATGGAGGTCATCAAGATAGGTCGAAGTCGAATCGGGCACGCCTCAATAAGAGCTTCATCGACACTTTTACCCATGGCCCGCTTTTGGTTGGTGAACTCGACCAGAAGAATTGAATTTTTCTTGGCGATACCCATAAGGACAATAAGGCCAATAAAGCTAAATAAATTTAATGAGACATCGAAGGCCCAAAGTGTGAGTAAGGCGCCAGTCACGCTAAATGGCAGAGCCATCAACACGCTAATGGGATGAATAAACGAATTAAACTGAATAGCCAAAACCATGTACGCCACGACAATTCCCATTAACAAGGCGACCAGAAGGCTAGAAAAGCTCTCGGCTAAACCCGCACTCGCACCTTCTAGTGAAAGCGAATAGCCTTCGGGTAAAATTTCTCGCGCTATCTCAGCGGCCCGGCTCAAGACGGCCCCTTGAGATTGACCATCCGAAATTTGACCTGAAACACCGATAGCTCGCGATCGATTCACGCGTGATATAGACTGAATCGTCGACGCCTCCTCAATATCGACAAGATCACCTAGTGAAACTATATAGCCGAACTGATTGCGCACACCGATTTTTCGGATGTCCTCACTGCTGGTGATCTGTTCATCAGGAACTTTTACCCGTACATCGTAGCGGCGGCCACCGGCTGTGTAGCGGCTCACCCTAGTGCCCGCCACCGAGGCATTGAGCGTTTTGGCCACAGATTCAACGCTTACACCCCGCGCAGCCAACTCGTCTCTTTTGGGCGTCAACTCAAGTTGCGGGATGCCTTTTCGAAAATCCATATCAAGGTCCTCGGTCAGGCCTTCTTTATCAAGACGTTCCATCAAGGTATTCGCCTTTTCTTCGAGCACCGAAAGCTCAGGCCCAGACAGCCGAACCGAGAATGGGCTCGAGCGACCTGAAGTTAACCCTCGTGAGGAAGTATCGCTAAGACTGACCTTCAACTCAGACACGTCTTTCAGACGCTGCCGAATTTCGCTCATTATTTCGGTGTGTGATCGTTTTCTTTCTTCACGATTTTTTAAATTTATCGGAGCGAAGAGCTGGTTGACGTTAGCCGCTCCGCCCCCACCACCCATTGAGAGCAAATAGCTATTCACTTCTGGTATTGACCGAATGACATCTTCAACTCTGCGGCCCGCTTCGGACGTCTTTTGAAGCGGAGTGCCCGGCGGCAATTGAGCTCGCAAAAGTATAATGTTCTGGTCTTGCTGAGGTACGAATTCTTGTCTGACTTGCCGTATGAGTAACATCGAAAGCATAAATAGAGCTAAAGACACAATCACGACAGACTTGGACCATTTGAGTGCTGGGTTCAATATCTTTTGATAAGCTTTGCCTAGTTGATCAAATTTATGCTCGATCCAAACCTCTGCTTTAGATGATTTTTTTTGAGCACTTTGAAAGAGCGCGGCGCGCATGGGTGTAATGGTGACCGCCTCGAGTAAAGACAAAAGTACCGCCGCCGACATGGCGACCCCAAACTGAAAAAAGAATTTGCCAGTTACACCGGTCATAAAAATGACGGGAGCAAAAACAGCTATAACCGCTGCTGTGGCTGCTGTGGCTGCTGTGGCCGCCGGCAGAATTTCAATCGCTCCGTCGTACGCCGCTCTGTAAGCACCCTTGCCCATGCGCTGATGCCGAACAATGTTCTCTAGAATCATAATCGCATCGTCAACGACGATAGAAATGGCCAGAGTCAACGCTAAGAGAGTAAATAAATTAAGTGTAAATCCAAAAAAATATATAACTAAAAATGACCCGATGACGGAAGTTGGGATACTAAATAAAATATTTAGAGCGGCCTGCCAGCTACCAAGAAACAAAAAACAAATAATGATTGTGATAACACCCGCGACCAACAATTTTTCGATGGTTGTATCTACAACAGCTTTGGTGGTCCGAGTAAAATCAACACGGACATTTAAATCATAGGCATCAGGCAGCTCACTTTTTAACTCTTCAACTTTGGCTCGGACAGCATCTGCGAGTTCGACTTCATTCGCCCCTCTTTGTTTGCGAGCTGATATTGAAATGGCCGGTTGTCCATCGATACGAGCGAGTCTTCGAAGGTCCGAGAGTCCGTCTTCGACCTTTGCCACATCACGTAGGCGAAAGACCGCACCCTGAATATTAGCTCCACCCCGGCGAAGAATACGAATATTCTCAAAAGATTCCACATCGTCCGCTTCGCCGAGCCAGCGCACGCGCAATTCCTTATCACCATCCACAAACTGACCTGCTGCGGCTTCAATGTGTTGGGTCGAAATTGCATCGACAACATCGAGCACAGTAAGATCCGCCGCTTTGAGCCTGTCGAGGTCTGGCCAAACGCGCAGATTTCTTTCGCTAAATCCACTGATATCTACTTCGCCAATGTTGGGTATAAATCGTAGCTTGTCTAAGATAGCGAGGTCGGCAAACTCAATCAGTTCCTTGAGTGACTTATCTTTACCACTGAGACCCATAAAAATGATGGGGCTTTCTTCGGGGTTTCGTTTGCGCACGACCGGGGGCTCAACTCCGAGGGGAAACCGGATCTGGCCAATGGCTGTTTGAACTTCTTGTAAGACGACGTCCACATCACGACTGATTTCGAACTCTAAGGTCACCGATCCTGACCCTTGTTGAATCGACGATCTCATTTCTTTGATGCCTTCAATCGACAAAAGGCGCTCTTCCATCTCGTCGACAATCTCTGCTTCAATGATTTCTGGTGCAGCTCCCTCAAAATCAACAGAAACCGAAATCACCGGAAAATCCACATCGGGGAGCTGCGAGACTCCAAGACGACTAAGGGAAATGGCTCCAAATACGATCAGCGCCAGCATGAGTATCCAAGCAAAGACCGATCGCTTGAGAGAAAGCTCTATGAGATTCAATTTTGGGCGCAATCTTTCATGCTTAGCTTTCCTCTATATTGGGCAAAGACAGAAAAACATCTGAGATTAAAATTTTTTAAAGTGGGCATTGCAGCATCGTGTTGAATTGACGGCATCCGTTGATGAGAAGAACACGAGAAAGAGCTATTGTCAAAATGGACCCGCAGTGAGTGTCTCACTCAGCAGCACTGCAGTCAGAATCGTATTTCAATTCACTTCGGCCGAGGCTTGCATAAACGCATCTAGAATCACGGCGTTCGGATTTCGCTGCACGGCCTCGAGTTCTTTAGTGGCCGCAGACACGATGGCTTGTTCTGTCGATCCCGCTTGTATCAACTGCGTCGCTGCTGAAAGTAAAAGATCTTTTCGCTCGTCGATCGCGCGTCTTCGTTTTTCTGGTTGGCGATTGTCGAACATCGTGTTGATGACGTGCGTTTCGATTTTCTGATAACCGAGCGAGGTTAATAAATTGCCGAGCTTTGCGCCAATAAACGGGTCGCCGCCCGAATCCAATTGAAAGTCGTTGAAGGCCATCCAGTATTTCCAAACGTTTGGGGAGTAAGGATCTAGAAAAAATGAGTGATTCATCACTTCAGTGGCGTAGAGTTTTCCGCCCCTAGCGAGCACCCGTCTGACTTCGCTTAATATTTGTTTGCTGTCAGGAACATGTTCTAGTATCCAGCACAAAAAGGCGCCGTCGAACAACCCGCCCTGAAAATTGAGTGACGAGGCGTCCATCTTTTGAACCTCAAAGCGCCCTTTCGCGTAAGGCAATGATTCCAAATGGGCTCGGCACGCAGCCAACTGAGCGTCGTTCATGTCGATGCAAGTGAGTTTGAGTTTTGGATACCTGCGAAGCAGAATCGCCGACTGCGCGCCAACTCCGCAGCCCACCTCGAGCACATGCCGGTTGTCAGAAAAATCAATCCCTCGATAAACAATCGGTTCCATAAACTCAGCTTGGCGATAAAGCCTGGCTTGCTCTTCTTTGTTGAAGCCATGCAAATATGGAAAACAGGTGGAGTCATTGCTCATGCTCTTAAGTTTAAGCTATGAGCGAGGTTTCGTTGAGTCCAAGTTCTCTTAGACTGGCTAAGCTGTGTGGACTTTAGGCTGGCCACATTAGGTGCCAGGTTCCGAATCCGGGACGCAATGCACCACCAACAGCCGTTACAACTAAAACGTCTCGCGATACCCGTAGCCAAGCTTTTTAAGTACGTTTTGCCAAAGTCCGTCTTGCGAACCTCCGGCTCCGATTGGTCGACCACCTTGATCGTCGAAGCGAGCAGGAATCGAAATCACTCCAGACTGGGCCGGAGCCATCTTTTCGAATCGAAAACCGGCAGCTCTAATTGTGTCAGCAGAAGAAACCTTGTGCCCAGCCTCTGAAGGTGCCGTGAACTGAGTCAATGCCGAACGAAAGCTGAGGTAGTCTCGAATGCCGCGGAATGAGAGATTCACACTTTGAGAGCGCGGATCTAGGGGGTCGGCTTGAGCTGACGACCGAATCACGCGCAAGGCATGGTAATAGCGCTCAGTAAAGTCAAAGCGCCGAGCCCTAGCCAGGTCGCAGATGTAAATCGGTTCTACACGGTAAAGAGCGACCCCCTTATTCAATCGTTTTTCATTACCAAGTACCGCCACACACACTGTCGCCTGCTCCACGGGAATTTGAATGTCCACGCTCGTCAAACTCATGCTGCTGGATGCTGAATTCGATCCGCTTTCAACTTGAGAGCGAGAGTTGGTTTCGTTGATCGTGTAAGACGGACCAAACGACACGCCGATTTTGGGTTTAAATTGGCCAAAAATTTCAAGCACACTGAAGCTCATCCCAAAACTTGAAAAAGTATCCGATGAGCGCGATCGATTGGCTGCAAAGTTGCTGGTTACAGTGAGCTCCTCGTTATCGGCCGCGACAAACATAGCTTTGGGCGAATCGATTTTTTCAACGTGGGCGTTCGTGTACACGGTCATAAATTCAAGTGGCTTTTTCATGCATTCGGGATAATTCAATTTCATTTTAATATAATAGGCTGGCGGGAGATCGAACCCTTCAAGACCGCGAACGGGCCGCACCCTTTGGGTGACTAAGGCACACAGAGCCGCCCTCTGTTCTAAGCTGAGAGTGGATACAGATTGGCCAGAAACGTCCATCAACGTCGCCAATGTATGAGCCGAAACCGATTTCGGATAAGTCACCTCACGGAGCGAGGGATCGTCGACACGAATCAGTTTAAGCCCCGCAGCCCGAGCGTAGTTATCTGGACCGAGCCTCGCATGGGCGGCCTTCATGGCCAAGTTTTTGCGAGCCTTCGCTTTAGGAATGTAATTCGCCAAATCTAAGGTTTCTTCAAAAGACAGGTCCTCGGCAAATACGTTTTCTGGCGGGACCTCAAGACTCGAAGAGTTGAAGGGTGCGAAAGGAACATCGATGGTTTGGGGTACAATGCCCGCAACAGCTATCACTTTTGAATTTTGAAGGTCTACATATCCACCCGCATCGAACTTCAAATGGTTTGCTTCAATTGGAGTGAGCTGAATTAGCAACCGATTGCGCACGGAGGTCGCTGATATATTAGAAAACTTGAGAGGAACTTCTACCTTAATCGAGTTCTGATTAGCTACGACTAAGCGCTCATAGCTCGTAACGTAGCGATCTAGGGGATCCAAGCGCCCCTGAAGACCGGCCTCTTTGCCTGTTGCAAACGGCACATCTGGCAAGAGAACGGCTATACGCAAAAGATAGTACCCGTTCGGAATGGGCGCTGCGAGTTCTGGATGGCGAAGATCACCCACCTGCGGAATAATTTGAAAACTGTATGTAAGAGTTGTGAACAGACTGAGGTTTTGGTCTACGCTGTAAGAAGTCTCGCGAAAAACTGAATAACGAACGCTTCCAATCCAAAGAGACGGAAACCTTTTGCCATCGGATAAATTCCCGGCTGCCAATTTTGTTGAATCCGTAAATGCAGGTCCCCATTGTTGCGCAACTGAGCCCGCACGCACCTGAGCAGGATCGCGACCGCTGGCCTCAACGGAGTTGCCAGCCAGTAGGGCTAACAGCAAGCCCATGACCAGGCTGCATTTTCCTAAGCCAACCCGAAATAGCCACTTCAATAAGAAACAACCGTCCATAGTCGCTTTCCAAACCGATTCTATCGGTTGACCTCCGGTTCCCCGAGACGGTCTCTGATCTTCAATCCTATCAAGAATCAGGCCCGGGGCGCCGGCAATAACACGAGCATTTGACGGTCGAAGGTAGGATGGAAATTTCAAATCGCAAGGCGCAAATTTGTCACCGTTTCGGGTTTAAACCACTGGCTCTATAAGCGACAACAACCCGGGTGGGAGGTTCCATACCTAAATTTTAGCCTGTCTATCTTTTGTCTAGTGTTTAGTTAATAACCTCATGAAGCTAAGTCGTGCCTCAGAATGCAACACTCACACTCAACAGGGCAGCAGATGAGTCAAAAGTCTCACTTTGACTCAGTGTACGCATTTTGCACATTAATTCTGTTGGGGAATGTTGGGGGTTTTAATGAAACAGTCTATCGCCATTATAATGTTTATAACATTTGGGTTTTGCATCCACGCGGAGGACTACGAAGAGTCCGATTTATCGGAAGGCAATGAAGTTGGAGTCGAAGATTTGATCTCCGACACTGAAGCACGGAGCGATTTGGTAAAGTATCGACGTGAGCAGGTTAAAGGTGTACGAGCCGAAGAAGCGCGCAGAGCCCAAAAAGCCGAAATCGCGAAAACCCGAGCTATTGAGGTTGAAAAGCGAACTTCAGCCCAGTTGGCTAGGTATGAAACGGAACTCAATCAATTGACAGAACGGCTCAATCGGTCTAGCCGCGAAATCGCCACATCTAATCGAACTATAGCCGATTGGACTAAAAAGTTGAGCGAAAAGAAAAACCTGGTCAGATATAAAAGTGAGCAGCTCAAAGCCGCCTTAACCAAGCAAGAGGAGCAAAAAGTGCGCAAGCAACAACTGCGAAACGAACTCAGTTCGACCAATAGGCAGCTTAAAGAAACCAACACAAAGCTTGCCGCCATAAAAGTGCGAAATCCTTAGAGTGGTGCTCCTACGTATTTTTCAGCTGGGCTATCCAAAGACTTGAGTCGCCAGATATAAAATCGATTGCCTTCTTCTTTTTGCAACTCACATTGAGACCAATTCGACAGATACTCGATCAAGTTTAGGTTTGGCTTAAAGTTGATACAATAAATAAACGCGATATCTCTAGGAAATTGCCTGTGACTCATCTCTATTTTCTTGAGGCACTTCAATAACAAATCGGCATGGCAGGGGTCATAAGAAAAGAAGACTTGGTCATTCGCTTCTGGCTCAAAGTCAGCAATGTCTTGGTGTACGAACGTCATTTTGGTTGCGCACTTCGGTTTTGCAATCTCAAGATTCTTTAAGCCTTGGGTATAGAGCTGAGCTGAAAATTCGATGCCTTTGACCTGCCCAAATCGCTTTGAATGAGCGGCGACAAGCAGAGCTCGCCCAGTTCCGGCCCCCAGGTCCACGAAAGTTGAATTCTCCGGCAAATCTATTGCATTTAGTAGCTTCTGAAAGGGTTTGACCCGAATTGACTTGTAGGCAGTCGCCCAATTTTTGTTAGATCCCACGACACGATGACTGAAAAGATCCTCATAGGAATTTGTATCAACGCCATATTTAAAATCAAACTCCAGATCGTCACCGCCACTTCGAAAGATTCGATAAGAATCTCTAATTCCGCAAGCTAAGATACCCCGAATGATATCGAAATTGATTTTTTTAAATGAATTGAACAGGGTCGGCCTCCCTGGGCAGCAATCAAAATTATAATTGAAGTGATAGGTCCAATTCAAGATCCTAGCTCAAAGCGGATATCTATTCAGCTTGCGTCGCCTTTTGGACTTAGCGATCCAATCGAGTCATGAGAAGCTGATCGGCGATCACGAGCCAAGACATGGCTTCAAGCACGGGCACGGCACGCGGCACAATGGTCGGATCGTGACGACCCTCTAAGGCCATATCTTTGCGCGTGCTCGTTGGTTTAAATGCGACCCGAAAACTAATGGGGTCGCCTGTCGAAATGCCGCCTCGAATGCCGCCATGGTCTTGGCGCGAGCGATAGTACTCTTGACCCGAGAGTCTCGAAGCCTGAAAGCCATCGCCAAATTCAACTCCCAAAACTGCACCCACACTCATAAAGGCTGAGGCCAATTCGGACTTCAATTTGCCAAAGACCGGTTGCCCAAGGCCCGCAGGCACTCCGCTAATGCGCAAAAACACTTCGCCGCCATAACTCTCGCCGCTGCCTTTGGCTGCTCGCACAAGCTCTTCAATTTGATCGTTTTTGTCTTGAAACGGGCAACGCATAGAGAATTCGTCGACATGCCAGGGATCACCTTCTATCGCTTCGGCCGCATCCACACAGTCGAGTTCACTAAGACCCACGAGTCCCACACGCGAAACAAAAGCCATTACCTGCGCCTCGGGGCAAACCTGGGTCACAAACATGCGAGCCACTGCTCCGCCCATAACTCTCGACACGGTTTCTCGCCCTGAAGCACGGCCGCTGCCCCGCGGGTCAGAGTGACCATACTTCGATTGCCAAAGATCGGCGGCGTGACCAGGCCGCGCGGCCAATTTTTCACTCGTGTACTCAGTTGATCTCGCATCTAAATTGCGAACAAGCGTGGCAATAGGAGTCCCTAGCGTGAGATTCTCAAAGACACCCGAGAGAAGTTCGACTTGATCAGGCTCTTGGCGCCCAGAGGCCAACGCACCACCTGGTCTACGCCGCTCTAAAAACCTCGTGAGCATCTCTTGATTCCACACCACTCCAGCCGGGCAACCATCTACGACAGCGCCCATGGCGAGGCCATGACTTTCACCAAAGGTGGTCAGTGTGAACACATTCCCGAATCTATTGCTTGCCAATTTGACTCCAAAATTCTCGTTGCGCTTGGGCCTGAACCTTAAACATTTTCAAGCCCGATTGGTAGGGAATTTCTCGCTCCACGGCCCAGGCCTTGGCGCTTGAGCTCTCGGCGTAGCTCAAGTCAAAAATTTCTTTCGCGCGAAAACTTGGTCTCAATTCACTGCCCCGCTCACCCGCTGCCCAAATAAGCAGATCACACTCATCGAAGACTTCTGGCCCCTGACGAAGCTCCCCTGTGCGAGCTGAATACACACTCGCCTCGGGCCAACATTGAAGCAGCGCTTTGAGCGTGCCGCCGCCACCCCAAATCACGACGCGCGTGTGGCGTTTCAATTCGGCGGCCATTTCGATCAAGCCATCAATGTCTGTGTTGTGCGCAAAGGTTTGCTTTTGTCTCACCGCAATCGTGTTGACCGATTCAAGCTCAATGGCCCTGGCCGACTTTTGATTTGCAAGATTGTAGGCCGCAAGTTTTAACGGCGAAGTGACGGCCGCCCACCTGAGCCCCAATTGCTGAAGCACTGGCATAGCCTCATGTTCAAACTCAGCCTCACTCACTTGCACGCTTACCACGGGTGCGCCCCTCATTGAAAAAAACTCTAGGTGCTCAAGCGGCGTTCGGCTCTGCACCACCGGATCACCAAGCACGGCGGCAAATTCACCCTTCATTTGTGCGCCCAATAATGTTTGCCAAAGAAACGGCTGATCAAGAGCACTGCCCAGATGTTCCCTTACAAAGTGCAGCGGCATCTGTGGGCCAAAGAGCTGACGGTACCATTGCCAGCGACCGTCTAGAGACCTAGGCAAGAAGGCCCTCTGCTCTGGATTCTCTTGCCACCACTGATGGCCCGCCAAAAGCTCGGCCCAGGTCTCAACAATCGCAGCCAGTTTCATAATGGGGGCCGCATCAAAAGAAAATTCTCTCAGGGTTGAACGCCAATCCGCGCGGCGCTCATGCAAAGATAATATCTCAACATCAGAGTGCGGGATCCCGAGCTCACAAGCCCAATCCACGAGCAAATCGATTTCGCCATTTCCTTCGTGAGTGCGCCTGGCCAAGATCAATCGTTCCCGAGGGATCAACTCAAGCGCGAGATGTATTTGTTCGAGCGACAGCAGATCATCGCGAAGTTCAAATCTTCGAAAAGACATCATCGAGCGATCTCGCAAAACTCGGCCATCAAATTCAAAGTAATCGGGAGTCAACGTCATATCATAAGGGCAGTGCAGGCCTTCGGGTGCCATCAAAAAATCTTCGAGTCCCGATTCATAACCTTCTGGCAACATCAGATGTTCATTGGTCCCCGAAGCGTAGCGCAGATTGCGAGCCTCAAATCGCTCGAAGTACTCTTGCTTCGGACTGATACTTTTATTGAGCCTTGGCCGATCCGTAAAGCTTCTGCCCTGATAGTCAGTTGGCCGATGAAGCCAAACGACCCTTGCCTCCTTGGGAAGTGAACCCTCAAACCCAGCACCTAGCGCTACGACTTGAGCTTGACCCTCTTTGCAAATCTGACTGAACACCTGAATTTCAAGATCGCGAAAACTCGCCTCGCCATCTTCAAACAAGCTGGCAACAGATCGGCTCGAACGCCTAGTCAATTCTTGATCAAGATCGAGAGCCCGCACGCCGATGTCATTTAGGCATTTCACCATCGTGGATTTACCTACACCGCGATGACCAATCAGCAAAATCAAATTGACCAGCCCAAAATCTGCCAAAATTCTGGAAAACTCTTGCTCACGACTTTCGAATCGTCCAGCTCAACTCTCCACCCTGCCGCCTTGAGTACGGCCGCCGCAAACGCAAGCCGATGATCACCTTTGGCACTTAACTTTAATGGTTCTGCCCGAGGCGTGACTGGATCTCCCGAGATCATCACGCCATCATCATTGGATATCACGTCTCGGCCCATGAGCTTGAGCCAATTCACCATCTCTTCCAGTCGATTCGATTCTTTGAACACCAAGTGCGGCGCTCCGTACAAATGAGAGTCACCCTTAGCCAAGCCACAAAGCACCACCAAGCACGGAAACAGATCGGGATGGTTTTTAAGGTCGACTTGAACACCCTTAAGCACTTCGGCCTTGTCGACCTTCAAGGTTCCACTTGTCAGGCGCAGCGGAATTCCCATTTTTTCGAAAATCTCCAAAAACGCCACGTCCGGCTGTAAATGCGTCTCTGGAAACTCAACAATCGAAAGGTCACCCGAAACAGCCGCCACGCAGGCCAAAGAAAAGGCCGAGCTCACATCCGTTTCGGCCTTGAACTCAGCAGTGGTGATCTGTTGATTTTTGGGAATTCGGACATCACCATCCCAGGCGTCGACTTGCATCCCAAGATCCTTGGCGATTTGCAAACTCATGCGCCAGTACCCTTCTGAAACTTTCTGCCCGCCCAACGAAACAAATAAATCAAATGGTAGATTCCAAGCATTCATCAAAACGGCCGTTGCAAATTGACTGCTGCGCGCAAAAGGAACGAGCAACATATCCCCGTGCATTCGCCAACCCTGACTCTGAATCTCTATGGAGTTCCCACTGAGCTCTGTCTCGACTCCGAGCTGAAATAAAACTTTGAGTAGCTCGTTCATCGGTCGCTCAAAAAGACTTTCGTGGGCCGATATTTTAAACTGGCCTGAAAGTCGGCTCAGCCTCATGGCCAAAAGCCTAAAGCCGGTTGCTGATTTGCCCATTTCGAATTCAGCCTTCCCAAGGCTGAGATCGTTTAAAGCTTGATCCATAACCACGACATCGTCGGCTAAACTGCTCCCCACGATTTTCAGATCGGGCGAATAGGTTCTCGCAATCAAAAGTCGATTCAAGATGGATTTTGAAGCGGGCAATTGTCCAATATAAGCAAAATCACTCACGATGAAGCCCAACCCTGCCTCTGCGTTTCGACCAAGAACGATTCAATCGGAACTGTCTTTCTTATAGGTTCACCGATTCTTTCTAGAAAAATAAAATTCAAATGCCGCGCATCTTTTAGCTTTTTATCCTCAAGTACGTATCGACTGATTTTTGACCGCGATAGAGATCTATATCTCTTTACAAACTCATTTGGCCGTAAGAGTTCAAGTTTTTGCACGAGCAATTCTATAAGCGCCTGCTGAGTCGAACCCTTAAAATATCCGCGGTGCGCACTCCACTCGATCGCAAAAATCAATCCTTCTGCAACCGCCACACCGTGCGCAAGACCGCAATGGCTCTCAAGCGCATGACCTAGACTATGCCCCAAGTTTAAAATTTGGCGCTCGCCTGTTTGTTCAAACGGATCTCTTTCTACAATTTGATACTTGGCCTGAATGACTGCGGGCAGGATTTCCCAAAGAGAATCTAAATTAAGTTCAAATTTATTTTGGAAATTTTCAAAAAGTTCACCGCCGCTCAGCAATGCCATTTTAGCCAGCTCTCCCCCTGCCGACTGAAGCTGCAAAGAGGGCAGACCTTCAAACAATCCCCGAACAAGCATGATCGAGCGCGCTGGGTAAAAGCTGCCGACCTGATTTTTGATGTCTCCCACATTGAGCGCCGTCTTACCGCCATGAGCCGAATCCATCGCGGCCAAAAGAGTGGACGGGATATGTATAAGGGGCACTCCGCGCTTCAAGACGCTCGCTAAAAAACCCGCGAAGTCGCCAACTGAGCCCCCACCCAAACTCACAATCGCAAAGGAATGTGCCGAAAATGGCGTGACCAAACGAAAGATATTTCGCAAACGCCCAGAAAAAGCCGAGACATCTTTGACGCCCTCGCCGCCATCTACCGCGTAAACATATTTAAACTCTTTGAGCCACTTAGCCGCCGAATCGATGCGGCGAAGCTTCTTATCGTAAACAACTAATATTTTTTCAGGGCGAAAACCCAAAGATTCGGCCAGACGCGCCTCAGAGGGCAGCTTTTTTAGAAATTCGACCTGAGTTGAAGATTTTCTCTCGAATGTAAACTGCAAGTTTAGCTCCTAAAAGAATATCAAAGCTTGGGGTCAAAGGCGTCTCGCAGGCCGTCGCCAAGCAAATTGAAGCTCAGAACCACTGAAAGAATACACAATCCCGGTAAAGTCACAAGCCATCCTGCAGTTTCCAAATAGGATTTCGCATCTGAGAGCATCACGCCCCACTCGGGAGTCGGGGGCTGGGCGCCGAGTCCTAAAAATCCCAAGGCCGCCATATTGAGAATTCCATCGCTAAACCCAAGCGTGGCTTGAACAATCATAGGCGCCAAGCAGTTAGGCAAGATCACTTTGACCATTTGCCTAAGCCTTCCCGCTCCAAAAGCGCGGCTTGCCTGAACATAGTCTTTCTCTCTTTCAGCTAGCACTGCAGCTCGGCTAATGCGCACGAAGCCAGGCAGCGCCACCAAGGTCACCGCCCAAAGTGCGTTCCATAAAGACGGGCCTAAAACTGCAACCACGACGATGGCCAAAAGCAAACTGGGCAGCGCCATCAAGATATCGACCGCACGAAGCACCAGTCGATCCCACCAACCACCGAAAAATCCGGCGCTCACTCCAAGACTGCCCCCAATAAGCACCGATACGATCACACACAAAAATCCAAAACCCATCGAGATTCGCGCGCCAAAGATCAACCTTGAGAGCAAATCGCGGCCGAGATCATCTGTGCCCAAAATAAACTGCGCACTGCCGCCTTGAGCCCACATCGGTGGTTGAAGCGACATTCCATCAATCACTTGGTTTGGGTCATAAAGTGGCAAAAGCGGAGCTGAAAGCGCCAAGAACACCCAAACCACCAAAAACACAAGACTAACTGTTGCGCCGCGATTCTCTTTGAGTCTACGCCACGCCTTGCTTTTCATTTGAGACGCTCTCGCAGCAACGGATTTAAGTACATGTAAAGCACATCGACGCTCATATTGACCGCGACAACAAATAACGAAAGCAGCAATATCCCGCTTTGCAAAACCGGATAGTCACGCGCCAGCACGCTGGCCACCAGCCACCGACCAACTCCGGGCCACGAAAACAGAGTTTCGGTGAGCACCGCTCCCGTTAGAAGCGTTCCGAGCATCAAACCCATCACGGTCACAACGGGAATCAGAGCATTGCGAAGAGCATGAACGAACACCACCGTCATTGGGCTCAAACCCTTGGCCTTAGCGGTTCGCACATAATCCTCGCGAAGAACTTCTAGCAAACTCGAGCGGGTCATGCGCGCAATCGCCGCCATGGGTATGGTGCCAAGCACAAGTGCTGGCAAAATCATGTGACTCAAGACATTGCGAAAGCCCGCGAATCCTTCGCCTCTCACCCACACATCGACCAGCAAGAATCCACTCCAGAGCTCAATATCGTAAAGCGCCGATATGCGCCCCGACACCGGCGTCCATCCCAGTTGAACCGAGAAAAACAAAATCAAGAGCAAGCCCCACCAAAAAATCGGCATCGAGTATCCAACCAGGCTGATCGACATTAAAAAGTAATCCAAAAACCGTCTGCGCCAAATGGCCGCGATCACGCCGATGGGAATGCCGAGCATAAACGACCAGCCCAAGGCGACAAGGCTCAGTTCGACCGTAGCCGCAAAGCGATCTTTGAATTCACCCCACACGGGTCGCTTTGAGATGATCGAAACTCCGAGATCGCCGCTCAGTGCTTTTGCAACAAAACTGAAATATTGCACAATCAACGGGCGATCTAACCCTAGGTTGTGGCGAATCTCACGCATGACCTCGGGGCTTGCGCCCCGCTCTCCCGTCATCAGCAGCGCTGGATCGCCGGGAATAAACCGAATTAGGGCAAAAGCCACTATCGTGACACCGACAATCGTTGGGATCGATTGCAATATTCGACGGCTCAAGTATCTAAACAAAGTATTCTCACTTCAGGTTCAACGGATAAAAATCTTCAACTCCGAGCGGGCTAATTTTATATCCTTCAACTTTCGGAGAAACCCCACGAAACACTGTGGCGTGAGCGATGGGCACCCACGGCACTTGAGCCGAGAAGATTTTTTGCGCGTCCTCGTAGATTTTTGTTCGCTTCGCGATGGAGCTCTCTCTTCGGCCTTGCTCAACGAGTTTGTTGTAAGGCTTAAAACACCACCTCGCCACATTGCCGCCGCCTTCAATGGCCGAGCACCCAAGCAGTGTCGCTAAAAAATTATCGGGGTCACCATTGTCGGTGGTCCAGCCCAGCTGAATCATCTGGTGTTCACCTTTACGCGCTTTTTCTAAATAGGTCGGCCAATCATAAGTCACAAGTTTCACTTGAATGCCAACCTTCGCCAAATCAGCCTGCATCAGCTCACCCATTTTTTTACCATTCGGGTTATAGGGTCTAGAAACCGGCAAGGTCCAAAGTTCGGCGCTAAAGCCTTCGGGATATCCAGCCTTTTTTAGAAGTGCTTTTGCTTTTTTAATATCATACGAAAACACATCTTTGGTTTTGCCAGCTCCCCATACGGTAGGTGGAAGTGGGTGATCGGCCAGCTGAGCCGTACCGTTGTACACCATTCTCAAATAAGACTCGCGGTTCAAAGCGTGCGCAATCGCCTGGCGCACTTCAATCTTATTAAAAGGCGCCTTCTCTGTGTTGAGAGCCAAGTAACCAACATTCGCGCCCGCCTGCTGCATCAGCCGAATTTTATCGCTTGTGCGCATCGACTGAACATCTTGCGGCGAAGGCTCGGCGATCAGATGACACTCACCCGCTTTAAGTTTTTGAAAACGAACGCTCGCATCTGGAGTGATGGCAAAAACCACATTGTCCAGCTTGGCCTGTCCACGCCAGTATTTGGGATGCGAAGTGTAGCGAATCGAATTGTCTTTCACATAGCGCTTCAAAACAAACGGACCCGTACCCACCGGTTCAATGTCGATGAGTTGTGGTTTTTTCTCTTTGAGCAGCTGATCGGCATACTCTTTTGAAAGCACCACCGCAAAATCCATGGCCAAGTTGGCCAAGAACGGAGATTCGGCCTGCTTGAGCACAAAGCGCACAGTCATATCATCCACTTTTTCGATTTTCTCAATTGAATCTGGTAGACCCATATTGACGAAGTAAAGATAATTGCCGCCGCCGACCTTGTTGTAGGGATTGGCTTTATCAAGGGCTCGATTAAATGAAAACACCACGTCATCGGCGTTGACAGTGCGAGTGGGAGTGAATTTGGCCGTGGTGTGAAATTCAACACCCTTTCTCAATTGAAACGTGTACGTGCGACCATCTTTTGAGATCTCCCACTTCTCAGCCAGCCCCGGGATCACCTTTGTTCCTGCGGGTTCGAACTCAACTAGCCGATTGTAAAGCATTTGAGATGAGGCATTGAAGGTCGGCCCGTCGTCGGCCATTTGAGGATTAAATGTGCTCGGACTTGCTTCGGAGCAATAAACAAACGTTTTTTCGGCATGGGCCGAAAGCCCAATGAGCGAACTCAAAATAAATATCATGCTCTTCATAGCGCCACCTCATTTTGTGAGGCAAAATCTCGCAACTGCCAGTCAATTGGAGTTTGCCCAGTTTGAATTAAATAATTATTGATCTTCGAAAAATGACCGCAGCCCAAAAAGCCACGATGAGCCGATAGCGGCGAAGGATGTGGAGCTTTAAGTATCAAGTGTTTTTCACCATCAATCGCCGCGCCTTTTTTTTGCGCCGAACTTCCCCAAAGCACAAACACCAAGTTTTTTCGCTCACGATTGAGCTTGTCCACAACGGCGTCCGTAAACGCCTCCCATCCTTGCCCTTGATGGCTGGCCGCGCGGCCGGCTTCAACGCTCAAGGTGGCATTGAGCAAAAGCACACCTTGCTTGGTCCAATCCAAAAGACAGCCGTGCCTTGGCGTGGCAACGCCCAGATCGTTTTTCAGCTCCAAATAAATGTTTCGAAGACTCGGGGGGATAGCCACATTCGGCCGAACCGAAAAACAAAGACCATGAGCTTGCCCTGGCCCGTGATAAGGATCTTGGCCAAGAAGCACCACTTTAACTTGATCAAAAGGTGTCGCATTGAGCGCCGCGAAAAATTCGTCGCCCTTTGGGAATATTTTTTTACCGGCGGCCTTTTCGCGTTTTAAAAAAGACCTCAGGTTTTGCATATATGGCTTTTCAATCTCACCAGCGAGACGTGCTTTCCAAGACGCCTCTAATGCAATGCGATCACTATTCGGCATTATAATGACGTCTCATTGTTATCAACCTTAAGTCAAGCCGCCTTGACAGATGCAAAGTACGACTCAGCTTGTAAATAAGAGAGGGAGGTCATCTATGAAACTCTATTCACCAAATTCCGAAGAACGCGCCTTCTTGTATCAAGAGGTCTCCCATCTGGAGCCGCTGATCAAGCATCTCGGTTCATTGTCTGTCGTCGTTGAAGATGGCGGCACCGACGGTTTTCGAGTGACCTTTGTGGTGGCTCCTGAATCAGTGGGGCTAAAGATCCAAGCCACGGGGCCAGACCTATTTGAAGCGGCCATTGCGGCCAAAGATGAGGCCGCGCGCCAACTGAACCAAGTCGTCAACGCACTATCTCCTGAAGAGTTGCCTGTATTTTCAATCCCGCGAGAACTTTTGCATTGAGTCGGCTTCCGTGATTTAAGCGTTCGCTCGGCACTTCCCCCTAAAAGTCTAAAATAGGAGTTCAATATGAACATTTTGATCACGGGCGCGTCGACCGGAATAGGCCGTGCCACCGCGATTCATTTGGCACGTAAAGGCCACCATGTTTGGGCTGGAGTTCGCTCTGACAATGCAGCGACAGAACTTTTGAAACTCAACGTTGAGAGAATCACACCGGTGCGTTTGGATGTCACAAACGCAGAAAGCGTCGAGAGCACATTGGCCGTGATCAATAAAGCCGGCGGGGTCTTGCATGGCTTGGTCAACAATGCGGGGATCGCCATTGCCGGACCTATTGAAGCCGTATCGATTGCAGACTGGCAAAAACAATTTGATGTCAACGTCATCGGACAAGTGCGCGTGATTCAAAAGTTCTTGCCCATGCTCCGCACTTGGCAAGGGCGAGTGGTGAACATTTCATCTATTGCGGGCAAAGTGGCGTCTCCGTTTATGTCGCCCTATGCAGCGTCTAAATTTGCCTTTGAAGGTTTGTCTGACAGCCTAAGGCGAGAGCTCGCCCCGATGGGAGTTCATGTGAGCGTGGTTGAGCCTGGCCCTATCGACACACCCATTTGGAAAAAGTCGCTCAGCACCGGTCAAAAAGACTTCGAAGCCTTCTCGGCCGAGATTCAAAGCGTTTACGGCAGCGCCATCCAAAAATTTTATAAACGCGTTGATAAAGCCCGCACCGGAGCCGCTCCGACTTCACTTGTGGTCGAGGCCATTGAACATGCGCTGACGGCCAGCAAGCCCAAAACGCGCTACCCCGTAGGGCGCGGCATTCGTGCGGCCACTCTGGTTGCACGAGCGCTCCCCGATCGGTGGGTTGATTACTTAGGTTCTATTTAGCGCTACTATTGAGTAGTTTCTCCGCCAACTTGAGTGATGGGTGCTGAGTTTGCCTCTTGTGCGCCATCTTCTGACTCTTGAGCTGGTTTTGCATTTTCATCGGCCGGCTTTAGATTTTTTAGAGCGCGCTCTTGTTCTAAGATGGCGAGTTCACGCAGCACTTTGTCTTTGTCTTCTTGACTGCCTGGCATATTCTTCAACGCGGCCTGAATTTTTGCCGACTGTGTTTGCAATTTATCATCACTGACCACCGTATCGGCTCCCGCATCGGTCGCAGGCTTACCCAATTGTTGATCTGCTGCGGCGGCTCCATTGTGAATCATGTGCTGATGGACAGCCTCGCACGTAGATGGGTCATCCACACAAGCGGCCGCAGCCGTCTCGGCCTTTTTTTCTTTATCTTTGTCATCGCAGCCCATGCAACCATTTTGAGTCATCGACACGAGCAATAACGACGCCGCAATCCACTTTGTATTCCAGTTTCGTCTCAACATAGATCACTCCCGAGCTAACTTAAGGTACTTATTAAGTATCGTCTTAAATTGGCCTCTGGTAAAGCGGAGGGCCCACGAAATTCTAAACTGTGTATCAAAATGAAACAGTTCCTGACGATTCCTCAATTCAGCAATGTACGGCCCAAAGTTGGCGGCAAGACCGGCAGGGTTTGAACTGGGATTTCTCCCGTCAACCCCTCACTTAAAAAGGCTACGATTGAACGAATCTCTTTCTTAGATAACTTCTTGTTTAGCTGAACTTTGCCCATTATGCGCACAGCTTCATCTAAATCCGTCACCTTACCGTTGTGAAAGTAAGGAGCCGTGAGCGCAATATTTCTCAACGTAGGAACGCGAAAGAGATGCCGATCAGATTCGGCTTTAGAGACCTCAAACTTACCAAGATCAGCCATAAAACCATATTTTTTCTCAATGTCTTTGTCTTCAAAGGCCGGGAACTTTTGAAAAAATCCAGTACCAACCGGCAAGGCTGGACCTGAAAAATTATAACCCGAATGACAAGCCACGCAGCCCACAGATTTAAAAGTTTCAAAACCGCGAACGGCTTCTGCCGAAAGGGCCTTTTTATCACCATTAATATAACGATCAAACGGACTATTTCTTGTGATCAGTGTGCGCTCGTAGGCCGCAATCGCTTTTACCGTATTTTCGATCGTAACGGGGCGAGATCCACCAAACACCTCTTTAAAAGCCTTCACGTACCCTGGGATTTTAGCGATGCGCTTTGTGACAATGGTATCGTGACTGTCCATAGCCATTTCAACTGGGTTTACCAAAGGCCCCTTGGCTTGCTCTTCTAAACTCGCAGCCCTGCCATCCCAAAACTGAACCGATTGAAAGGCGGCATTCCACACTGTTGGAGCGTTTCGGCCGCCCAGCTGAAAACCTTCACCCAAAGATCGGCTGCGATTGTCGTCGCCGCCCGCCATAACATTGTGGCAAGAGTTACAAGAGATCGTGCCCGATTTTGACAACCGAGGATCAAAGAAGAGTTGCTTGCCCAAATTCAACTTCGCCATCGACATAGGATTGTTTTTTGGAGTTGGAACCTGATCGGGCAACGCCTCTTGGGCGCGGGCCCAAATTCCCAATGTGAAGAGGGTGAATACCAAAGTACAAAACAGATTTCTTAAACTGAGTCCCCGTGACATTGCCGTCTCCCTGGCTAAAATATCTATGGATTATAGTTTGGCCAACTCGCCGCTTGAATGCAAGTCGCTCTAGCCGGTTTTTTAGGCCCCAAGTGCGAAGGTGCACGAATTGGCTTTTGGGCGTTTAGTTGGTGGAATCCGCAGTGTTGAGCCTGCTATCGCACCAAAGAACCTTGGCCGCCATTCTGAGTTCGCGGTCTAACGGCTCAATATTGTCGGCCGCAAAGTCACTTTGAAAAACGCAATCGCGCATCTGCCAATACCCAGGGGTCCGCACTAGTTTTGACTTCACCTCGGTGCGGGCTAGGGGGCTAAACCGTGGCAGAATATCGACTTCGCGTGTGGGGGGGAGCTCGGCACTCGCGATCCCGGACACGATGAAATCAGGCTCCACTCCGACCAGATTAATTGACTCACCACTTGGTCGATAGAAAAGCTCTTGGGTGCGATAAACTAAAAACTCGGCTCCGCCCAATTTCTTTTGCTCACGATCCTGCACCGAGCCTTTGCCGAACGTTGGCTCACCAACTAGCCACGCACGCCGGTGATCTTGGAGTGCCGCAGCGAGACCCTCGGCGGCACTGGCCGACCCGTGATTGACCAAAACGACCAAAGGATTGCTCAATGAAAAGCGTTGTATAGACTGGCTTGGGATCGGTTGAACATTCTGACCTAAAAAATTCATGAAAGCAGAGCCCAATCCCTCTGTGCTCCAATCGGATGTAAATCGTTTCCAACCTTGATGAAGTGGCTTCGTTTGGATCAACAATGAGTCCGGCGGCAAAAGCAGCTCCAGTATTCTTTGGGCCTCAGATAGCAGCCCACCGGGATTGTATCTTAAATCCAAAATAACGGGCGCATCTGGGTTCGCTTGAAAAATTTGAGACAACCCCTCTGCCACAGTTTTTGAAAATCGTCGAAGCCGGATATACAAAAAATTCTGCTGACCGATATTGATCCGTGAGGTCTCAATGGCTGTGCGTGAAAAGTTTTTTCTTTTAAGGTCAACGCTCAGCCAGCGATCCTCTCTTAGCACCCCCATGGGGACTCGGCCATCTCGGTCTTTTTCAAACAAACTGCTGATCTCAGAATTCGAAAGTCCACGCAACATCTGGCCGTGAATTTCAATTATTTCGTCCCCGGCTTTCAATTTCTGCTCATCGGCCGAGCTGCCCTTGTAGATATCGACGATCAAAAGACCACGCTGGCTTGAAGTGACCTCTACGCCTATGCCAAACTGAATCGAACTCAAGCGCGACGAAGATTCGACTTCCTCGCGCAGACGAACGCTGGCGTGAGGATCCAAAACGCGTAAGCCTCGATTGACCGCCTGTACCATGAGCTTTGATTTTGGCAAAAGCCCGTCATTAGATAGTCGCTGCAATTCTTGTTCTACTAGATCTAAGAACGAAATGCGCTCGCAGCGATTTGAGCGATTCTGATTTTGATTTTCGATATCGGCGAGACTTTGCTCGAGTGCTTTTGCCCTATTGGCGACTTCTACGGTTTGTGATTTTGTGGCGACTTCTTCGCGTCTTTGTAGGCAACCGTTTTCGATCACCCACGCGTGGCCCGGGATTGTGTACTGGCCGAGTTCGCTGAGAACCTCTAAACACACAAGTTTATGGATAGACGAGCGCTCACAAGACTCAATGTTGAGGATTTGCAACATGTCTTGTGACGTGAGGCGAATATCCTCCCACCTGGGTGTTGGCTCAATAGCCTCAACCTGAGGAGCCGCCATGAGCGACGACCAAAGGGGCCCAAGAATGAGCCCAATGAAAAAGAAATTTTTAAAATGCCGCCACATTCACACACCCACCAAATACGTCCCAATTGAGTCCCTGCCAAAAAACGTCGCAGCGCGAGCTCAAGAGCGGCGCCGATTCACCATGAACAGAGTGAAAAACTCAGTTCATGATGCCCACATAGGCGTTCAGCCAGACTGCCCGTTTGCGTTGCACTCTTCGTACCTAGTGTTGGTGCATTTGCCCCGTGACAGTATGGCCGCCCAGTCGCGAAGATAGGGTATGACAGACACCCGCCATTTCTATCGCGATCTCGCTGCCTTTTCTGATTTCTTGCAATTGACCAACGAGAGTCACTTCACCCGTGCGCCAGACACCTGGTCTGTCGTGCTCACCGACGTTCGTGGTTCAACAAAAGCCATCAAAGAAGGGCGCTACAAAGATGTCAATTTGGTGGGCGCGGCGGCCATCAGCTGCATTTCGAATGTTTTAGAAAGCGGCAGCTTTCCATTTGTGTTTGGCGGAGACGGCGCTACGTTTTTAATTTCAGATGGCGATTTGCCTTTGGTCGTGAAGCAGCTTCGCGGCCTTCAAGTGTTGGCCAAAAATGAGTTTGCCCTCGAACTTCGCGTCGGCACAGTCTCGCTCAAGCGTCTTCGCGAACTGGGCACTGATCTGCAAGTTGGCAAATATCAATTGAGCCCCGGCAACTTCACCGCTCAGTTCAAAGGGGGCGGCTTGACCCTGGCCGAAGATATGATCAAAAAGGGAACCCCTGTAGGCGCGCAAATCGTGACACCGCTTGAGGGTGAGACTTCGCCCAATCTTGCGGGACTCTCATGCCGACTGGATCCACTCGAGTCGCGAAATGGTGTAGTGCTATCTGTTTTGATTAAACCCAAAGTCGCTGGTGACAGTGCGCTGCTTGGTGAAATTCTAACTTCGCTTAAGAAAATTTTGAATGATGACTTCTTGTCTGTTCGGCCCGTCAGTCAAGGCCAATTGAATTGGCGCTGGCCACCTCCCACAATGAGGTTAGAACTCTCTACTCAACGACGCGAAAGATTTTGGCTGACACAATGGCTGCTCACGGCGGTTGGAACTTTTGTTTCTGGAATGTCTTTGAAGTTCAATATTCCACTGGGGCCTTTTCTGCCTAAGCGCTACAAATCGGAGTTGATCAGCAACAGTGACTTTAAAAAGTTTGATGAAACTCTGCGAATGACCGTCGATTGCACGGTTGAGCAAGAACGCGCTATCTCTTTGCTGCTCGTCAAAATGGCCGAGCTGAAATTGATCACCTATGGTTTGCATAAGTCCTCGAAAGCCTACATGACATGCGTGGTGAGATCGGCCGTGAACAACGAGCACATTCACTTTATTGACGGCGGCGACGGCGGTTACGCACTCGCCGCGGTTCAACTTAAAAACATGGGTTAGCTCTTTCGCCACCGCTCAGTCATCCGGACACAGCGCCATTTACACTTCAACGCCCGCGACGTCTCAACACACTTCCAACTTCTAGGTTTTTGGACAAACTCTAAGAGCGCGTCTCTCTTTCAATCGAGTTGATGCTGGCACGAAGCTTGATCTATCAGGCTGTGACATGTCTGACTCACTCTCGATTCAACGAAACTTAAATGAACTCAAGCGCCTCAATCTGCAGATTGAGGCCTTGCGCCGATGCAATAGCTCGTTTGAAGAGCGACTTTTGCTTTTGCATCTGGATTATCGCCTAGAAGACCTGCTAAATCCCTCGCGACATTCGGTTCCGGAACCCCGCCCAATGACCTATGGTTTTTACGTGAATCTGATCGAGTTGCGCTTTGCTTCTTTGAACGATTACGATCAAATAGTTTTTAAAAAACTACGAAATCAAGAAGACTTAACGGAGAGCGAAAAGCACTTGGCGTTATTGATACTGCGGCGCATGACATTGCTCGAACTCAGCCCCCTAGCCTCGACCTTAAAAGAAATTTGACTTACACCTAACTTACACATAGATTTACACATGCAGTAAGTTAGGAGTAAACGATGCCCCCACGCCCGAAACCAAAGCCGCTGTCTCTTAAAGAAATGAAAGTTCTCGAATTCATCGAGAGCTTTTGGCAAGAACACAGCACTTCGCCAACGTACCAAGAAATTCGCGAACACTTTGGTTTTGCTTCGTTCAACTCTGTGCAGCGCTACCTCAAGCAGTTGCAAGAGAAGAACTACATTCTGATCCCAGGGGGCAATCAAAAGCGCGCACTCCAAGTGCTGCACCCTTCACATACGTTAACAAGTTCTCTGGAAGACCGAATTCGCGGTTTTTCAGCGATGCAACCCAACCAACAACACCCGCTTCCAACCCAACCGAAGAAAGAGGCTCCCTTGCTGAGTGAGTCTCCTCCTCAAGTGGAGTCTCTTTCTTTACCTCTTTTGGGGCGAGTTGCAGCTGGTAGTCCCATTGAGGCTTTTAGTGACAATGAATTTATTGAAGTCCCCGCTTCACTCATTCGCAACGCCAACAAGACTTTCGCTCTACTGGTGCAGGGGCAATCGATGATCGAAGATGGCATCTTAGATGGCGACGTTATATTTGTTCAAAAACAATCTTATGCCAACAACGGTGAAACCATCGTGGCCATGATCAACAATCAAGCCACTGTAAAACGCTTCTATTTACATAAACGCTCAACATCGAAAGATGTCCACAGTCATCCACAGAGTCATGCACATTCTAATGAGCCACAAGTGGAGCTAAGGCCGGCCAACTCGACGATGCAGTCGATGTGGCATTCGCCCCAAACTGTCGACATTCAAGGTGTAGTGGTGGGATTGATCCGCCGCTTGTAAGCGCGCTTCGGCGTTTTATCGAATTTTTAAATAAGGAGTATCGTGTGTCGTTAGCGACTACGAATGAGGCCTTCGTGCGCCTAAAATCTGAACTGGGCGTTGCCAATTTGCACCCCTTGGCGATGGCGCCAGAGGGAGTTTCGACAGGGTGGCCCGCCCTAGATCGATATTTGCTTTGGCAGGGCTTACCCAAAGGTTCGCTCTCTTTATTTATTCGTGAAGCTGGGGGAGCCACAACTCTTTGGACAAGATCCGCAAGTCTGCTCACTCAACAAAAGGCTTATGTCGCCTGGATCAACAATGTCGACTCCCATCTGACCCCGTGGAATTTGCGTTTTCGCCAAGTGGATTTGAGCCGTCTTTTGTGGATTTCATCGCCTATCGATTTAAAACAAACGCTTTGGGCTCTACAAGAAACTCTTTCTCTTGGACTCTTTCAATTGGTGGGCTGTGATTTGGGTCATCAGAATCTGGCGCCCCACCAAATTTTAAAACTCAAACGTCTGGCTTTGCGCTACCAGACCGCTTTGGTCTTACTCAGCTGCAGCTCTCTTGTGCCAGCGAGTCCTTTTTACTCTTTGATTTTACATTTTCAAAAGCAAAACGTGCAGATCAAGCGGGCCCTACATCGTCAGACACCATTCTTTCTTGAAAGGAGAGAACTCTATGCGGACACTTTGCCTCAACTTGCAGCAGGACAGCGCGCCCTGTGTGGCTGAAAGTTTCTTGAGCTTTAGCCCCCGGGTGTATTTTCGGGCGCCAGGGCTGATTTTTCTCGACATTGAGTCGACGGCCAAAGTTTTTGGCGGCGAACGAGCCATGCTCAATGAGGCCTTGCAGTTGTCGCGCGATTTTTTTTCAAGTGCGGTAGGCGCCATTAGCGACACGCCTTGGGGAGCTCAAGCCTTGAGCGTTGAAAGGCCAGGTTCCATCAGCCTCCCCACACAGGAGCTCAAAGATCTTCAGACGGCTCCGCTCGCGCGCCTTCATCAACTCGAAGGTTTGATTGCTTGGCGCTCGAGCCGCGAAGTCGAAGACATGGTCGACTTTTTTCACAGCCTTGGCATTCACCGCATCGGTGAAATCCGGCAGTTTCAGGTGGAATCGTTTCGCGAGCGCTGGCGCGAAACAGGAACCCTTGTCTGGAAGCGGCTGCACGGCCTCGACAAACAAGTCATCTCACCACTTTTGCCAACCGAACTGCTGCGCGATTACATTCACTTGGATTTTTCGATCTCACTCGTGCCCTTCTTACTTCACTGCCTTGAATCTAAGCTGAGTCGATTGATGGCTCGTTTACAAGGGCGAGGTGAATTTGCGCGCAAGCTGACCGTGCAGCTTTTTTGCGAATACTCGGGTCACGTGCACGTTGTCGAGCTTGAGCCGTCATCCCCCAACCGCAATCTTGAGTTGTTTATGAAATTGCTCGAGAACAAACTCACAGAGATCAACTTAGAAAATCCAATTCAGCAAATCGAACTTGAAATCTTGCCTTGCTCTGAAAAAATTCAGCAGCTCTCCTTTTTCGATTCAAAAGTTCATGACCAAGACAAACTTGAGCAATTGGTGAGTGTTCTTGATCAAGCTCAAATCACTTCTGGATTTTTAAGGCCTCAAGACGAGATCTTTCCAGAAGAGTCTTGGAGTCTCAACGCCGAGTTTGAAGACTATGAGCCACTCTCCGATCAAATTGAAATACAAGGGCAAAGCTTTCGCATTCGCCCCAGTTACTCTCGCTCCTTAAGTGAAGCACCAAGACCCTCAAGACTTCTTAAAAAC